>JAKZVK010000744.1:0-4377 GCA_047516085.1 Bryobacterales bacterium | reverse complement strand
CTGGGCCCCTGGCTGTTGACAGTGGCCCGCCATATCGCGATCGACCACATGCGCAGCAAGGCCGAGAAGCAGCGGCGGCAGGAAGACCCCGCAGCGGACCCACCTTCGGGGATGTCGGCGCCCAGGCCCGAGGAGTGGCTTGATCAGGTGCGGCTGGCGGAGCGTGTGCGACGTCTCATGAGCGAGCTGCCTGAGTCTGAGAAGAAAGCGCTGGAGTTGGCTTACTTCAAGGGACTGAGCCAAAGCGAGATCGCCGCGTCAATGGATCAGCCGCTGGGCACCGTCAAGACCTGGATCCGAAACGCGCTCCGGAGGCTACGACTGGCATTAGAGGAGGAAGCGGCATGACGGACTGCAAACTCCTTCAAGAACAGTACGACCTCTTTGCGCTCGGAGTACTGGACGATGAGGAGCACGCCGAAGTCGTCGCTCACCTTGAGCAGGGCTGCGCGCGATGTACGCCCGGTGTCGAGGAGGCGCGGGCAAGAGTTGCTCACCTAGCGCTCGCGGCGCCTCCGGTGGAGCCGCCCGCCGCGGTGCGGGCAAGGCTCTTGGCCGCGGTGGCTCCTCCGCCGGCCCGACACTCCTGGACGCCCGCCTTTGCCTGGGCAACGGCAGCGGCCATGCTTGCCTTCGCGGTGCTCAGTCAGTGGCAGGCGAGTGAGATCGAAGTGCGCTCGCAACAGCTTCAACAGCAGGTCGCTGATCTAGAAAGGCGCCAACGGGATCTAAGCGCACAGAACGAGAACTATCAGCGGGTGCTCGAGATCGTCTCGGCGCCGGGGACCGTCCCCGTTGCTCTGAATGCGCCGACCTCCCCACAACTTCGTGCCTACTGGCATGAAGACCTTGGGCTCGTACTCGCGGCCCAAGACATGCCCGATTTGCCCTCCGACCGAACCTATCAACTCTGGGTCATCCCGAAGCAGGGCAGCCCTGTGAGCGCCGGCACGTTTGAGCCCGAGCAGGACGGGAAGGTTACGTATGTCGTCTCGCCGGAGCTGTCGCCGTCGGACGCCGCGGCCCTCGCCATCACCGACGAGCCTTCCGGCGGGCAGCCGCAGCCGACCACCCAGCCGATCTGGGTCGGGCCATTGGGCTAGCCTCTAGGGCTTGCGTACGCTTCCCGCGCATGGCCGCGTTTCCTAGAAGGGCCCCCTCCCCTCCGGTCAACGCTCGGAATACCTACAACTTTTCGCTGTGTCTCGCGCCTATCGAGAACGAGCACATCCGATTTCGGCATCTCCTCGTAGTTATCAAAAGAGCCGGAGAGTTCCGGCAAGGTCCGCCACCGGGTGGCAACTGAGCCCGCGCGGAACCGACTTTCTTTTGGAGGGAGAAGCATGAACCTACGGAAATCTATCGTTGTGGCCGCTGCCCTGATGACAGCCGCCATTCCAGCGACTTTCTACGCAGCCAATCACCGCGAAGCACCCATTACCGCTCTCGATCACAAAGCGGACATCACCGACTTCTTCGCCTTTCGCAGCTACGACGGAGATACCGGTCTCGACAAGGTGACGTTCATCCTGGACGTGGATCCTCTGCTCGAGCCCGCCAACGGCCCCACGTTGTTTCCATTTGACCCTGACATTCTCTACGAGATCAAGATCGACAACAACACCAATGTGACACCGGATGTCATCTTCCAATTCCGCTTCACGACGGAAGAGTTTCGGCTGCCCGGCGTGTACACTGCCGCGGCCGGCGTGGGGGAGGCAGGTGCAGTCGATCCCGGCACGGGGGATCTGGTTGTCCCCCCCCGAATTACGACCTTTGATAGCCCCGGGCTGAACCAGGTGCAAACCTACACCGTGACCATGATCACCGACGGCGTCAGTCGGGAGTTGACCAACCCGGACGGAGGCCCCTTCTATGTGGTTCCGGGCAACGCCGGCCCTCGCACGATGGACTACGGGGCGTTGTTTGATGCGGCCACCTACGACCTGCACGATGGCGTGAAGGTGTTCGCCGGGACCGTGGACGATCCCTTCTGGATTGATCTCGGCGCGGTCTTTGATACGGCCAATTTTCGTACCCTCGCCAGCGGCGTCCCTGGGGTGCTTACCGATGCGGAAGACGCTGCCCAAGAGAACCTCGCAAGCGACACGATTTCGGGCTACGCAGTAAACGCAATCGCGATTGAGGTGCCGATCTCAATGGTCAAGCGCGAGGACGACCCGATCTTGGGAAACCGGTCTCCGAATAGCACGATCGGGGCCTGGGGTACGACGTCTCGCCCGCGGGAAGTAGTGAATCCTCGGGCTCGAATGTTTCCCCCCCAGTTCCGCCAAGTCCAGCGCATGGGCAACCCGCTCATTAACGAGCTGATCATTGGAATTGGGTCGAAAGACCGTTTCAGCATGGATACACCGAAGGCGGATGCGCAGTTCGCGGATTTCTTTCTGGATCCGCCGATTGCACGAATTGTCGAGGCGCTCTACGGCGGAGTTCTTACCATTCCTGAGGCGCCACGGCTCGACCTTCTTCCGCTGGTCATCTACACGGCACCGATCATTGACCCGCGGGCCGCGGCGTTTACGACGGCCGGACCCATCGCCGACATCCTGCGTTTGAACGTGTCGGTTCCGCCCACACCCGTGTCTTCGGCAAGCCGCCTGGGGTTAATTGGCGGCGACCGTGCCGGTTACCCCAACGGCCGCCGGCTTTTCGACGACGTGGTCGACATCGTGCTCCGTGTGGGTGTTGGCGGCGTCCTCACCGTCGACGCTGCTGGGGAGAGCCTGAATCGCTTCCCCAACAATCGGCTCGGTGACGGGGTGAACGTCAACGACGCTCCGTATCGGACGAGCTTTCCTTACCTGGCGAACTGCCCGGACGGCCGCAACCGCCGCCACATCGATCCAGGCGAAGAGGGAGGGGGGCCGGTCGAATAAGGGGGGTGGCGGCCGCGCTCAAGCCTCCGAGCGCGGCCGCTTTTCTTGTAAATCGCTGCTACAACCGAAAGGGAAGCCGGATGACCTATTTCATCGCTTTTGTTCTTGCCGCCTCGCATCTGCTGACGACCCCGCTGCTCGGTGAGAAAGGACCTTCGCCGGGAGAGAGAAAGATCATCCTGTCGCGGAAGGCGATTGAACGACAGCCCGAGCAGGCTCGACCGTACAACCAACTCGCCATGGCTCTGGCCCGGCGAGCCCGGGAGACGGCCGAGGCTGACTACTACCGGAAGGGGCTCGAGGCGGTCGAAACATCGCTGCGGCTGGAGCCGGGCAACTACGGGGCCCGCAAGGCACGGGTCTGGTGTCTGCTGGGCCAGCACGAGTTTGCCAAGGCTCTCGAAGAAGCAAAGGTCCTCAACAAACTCGCGCCCGACGATGTGCAGGTGTACGGGTTCCTGGCCGATGCCTACACCGAGTTGGGCGAGTACGAGCAGGCCGAGGCAGCCGTGCAGTGGATGCTCGATCTGCGTCCAGGCAATGTGCCCGGCCTCACTCGGGGGGCCTACCTGCGCGAGCTATACGGATATACGGATGCCGCGCTCGAGTTCCTGCAGAAAGCGTATCAGCGGACAGTACCCTCTGAAGTCGAGGATCGGGCGTGGATTCTGACCCATATGGCGCAGGTACACTTCGGCAGCGGAGACCTCGACCGCGCGGAGCAGCTTCTCGAGCAGGCACTCGACCTGTTCCCTGATTACCACTACGCCCTCGCGAACCTTGGCAAGGTGCGAATGGGGCAGGAGCGTTTTGCCGAGGCCGTCGAGCTGTTCGAGCGTCGTTATGAGCGCGCGCCTCATCCGGAGAACCTCTTCGATGCCGCTATTGCACTGGAGCGGGCGGGTCGCCAGGACGCCGCCGGGGCGGCATTCCAGAAGTTCGAGACGTTGGGTCGGGCCGAGATGGAGGGTGCCGACAACTGTAATCGCGAACTGGTCCGCTACTACGCCGACCATGCCTCTCGACCGGAGGAGGCGCTTCGTATCGCAAGGCGCGAGATTGAGCGGCGAACGGACGTTTGGACCCGAGACGCTCACGCCTGGGCCCTTCACGGTAGTGGCGATTACGAGCAGGCTCGTTCTGAAATTGAGAAGGCCCTGGCCCCCGGTGTCCGTGACGCGAGGCTCTTCTACCACGCCGGCATGATCGCGGCCAAGCTTGGTGACCAGACTGCGGCCCGGAGCTATCTGAAGCGGTCGCTCGACACCAACCCATACTCACAGGTCGCGTCGTCGGCTCGCGAGGCACTCTCGTTGGTCTTCCCGTCGACCGCATTCGCGCCGCGCCGGGATACGGGGCGACCGTGACGGTCGGGCCCGTGACGAAGGCTGGGCCAGCCACACCTTGACCTTCTGATGCTGCGACGCCGGCTCCTACGGCCGCCGCTCGGCTGGGGGTTCCATCGCCTCGGTCAGCGCGG
>JAKZVK010000743.1:0-4100 GCA_047516085.1 Bryobacterales bacterium | reverse complement strand
CCTCCGCGTTGGCCTTGAAGTTGAAGCGCCGATTCGCTTCACCATCACTGACGAGAGGTCTCCGACCGTCAATCACATACCGAAGTATCTCAATCAGTGTGGATTTTCCAGTCCCTTTGCCCCCGATGATGGCGTTGAGGCCGGGTGCTAGGGAGGCCCTCAGATCAGAGTGGAATCCGCCCTCAATCTCGATGGCCTCAACTCGGGGCCATGAAGGCTCAGGCGACTCGATGAACTGCGCCCCGGAGACGTGATTCCACTTGGAGTGCAGCAATTGGGGGAACCGCAGGCGCGTATCGGGCATCAGGAAAGCCTGCCGAAGCCCCTCGAGAGTGGGTTCGGGCGCCAGCTTCAAGTAGGTAGCGAGCTCCCCGACCTCGTCGAGGGACCGAACGTCGCCCGAACTAAACCAGGATGGCGCGACCTTCCCGAATACACCTCTAGGGTTCTTGAGTACATCTGCTCCCGGGTTGCCGTGCACATCGAACCCGATGACATACCCGCTCTGCGCAACCTTGTCATGGTTCCTGCAGACCCCTTGGGCCAACAACCCCATGCTCTTAGCGGTCGTGTGGGGCGCGAGCGCCAGGGCGCGATGTTCGACCGCGCGCTTGGCGACATCGAGGACTTGGCCTGTCGATACGGGTCGAGGGTCGCCGTTCGCAAAGAACAGTGAATCTCCCGGTGGCCAGAGTGTCATCAAGAACTGTTGAGCAAGCTCATAGCCCTCTTCAGTGCGGTCCCAAATCAGGGTGAGGTGGCAGCCGTTCACGCTGATTTCCAGTCCAGGGAACACATGCACGCCAGCGACTTCGCCCGCATCGCGGAGTGCGGGATACCATTCCACACTGTTGTGGTCGGTGACCGCGATGATCTCTACGCCAGCGACCGCATGAGCCTCTACCAAGGTGGTCGCAAAGGCCGCGTTCGGGGTCGGCCCGCCGACGTTCCCGTAACGGTGTTGGGGATCGCGTGGTGTGTGGACGTGAAGGTCGCTCAGGTGAAACCGTGAGAAACTCATGGTACCTGGGGCCTCCAACACTAGCGCCAACTCGAGAACCCGCCCGGTATGGATAGACTCAGATCGGAGGTTGGCGCTGCAAGACGCTCCGCCAGCGTCAGGCGACGGTAGCTTTCGCGCAACAGCCTTCGTCGCTAGAGATCCTCGAATCTCGTCTTGGCGCCCAAGATGGCTTAGCTGGACTGACCAAGAGGTTGTTCTCTCCCGCGGTCCGTCCGGGCCTGGTTACCTTTTCGCTAGGACGGGTCCACGCCAGAACGGCCGGCATGGCGAGGGAGCCGCGCCAGGACCAGTCGACGACCCGCGTCGGCGTCTTGCTCAGCAGCTTGAGCAAACGGTAGCCGTAGTTCGAGGCGTCCGCCGAGGGCTCCCGCTTGGGGGAGGCCTCGAAGCGCTCGATGCGGAGGACATACTCGTGGCCCCTCCTCGTACTCGAAACCCTCGATGCCGTCTTAGGGATGGTCTGAACAGGTGGCGTATCGGGCGCGGTGCGTATCGATCAGCGTGCCGCGCCGCGCTGTGGGGGCCCGCTACCGCGGTTCAGGGGGTGGTCTCGCCTCCAGGTCGCTCCGGAAGCGCTTCGGCGTGCGATTCCGGACGCACCGCTCCCGCGATCACGCGAGTTGAGGCTCGGCCCGCAGCAGGTTCGTGAAACCGAGCAGCAGCGCGAGACGCTGGTGATTCTTCTCAAGACCCCGGTAGCGGACCTGCGCGTACCCGAAGTGACGCTTCACGTAGAGAAACGGATGCTCAGCCTTCGCACGCACCGAGGCCTTGCGCCGCTCCGCCTGTGCCTCCTCGCCCCCCGGCGCCAGCTGCCGCCTGAGACCCGGGCGCATCGCCACCTGCCAGTTCACCCCCGACCCCGCGTGCTCCGGGCGCTGCTCCGCTCCCTGGTAGCCGGCATCGCCCCACACCGCGCTCTCGCCGCCGTGCAACAGGCGATGCGCCTCGGTCACGTCGGAGACGTTCGCCGCCGTCGTGCTCAGGCTGTGGACCAGCCCCGTCCGCGCATCCGTGCCGCTGTGCAGCTTCATCCCGAAGTACCACTGCCGGCCCTTTCTGGTCTGGTGCATCTCGGGGTCGCGAGCACGCTCCCGGTTCTTCGTCGATGACGGGGCGCTGATGATCGTGGAGTCCACGATTGTGCCCTCGCGCACCTGCAGACCGCGCGCTGCGAGGTGCGCGTTGATCGTCGCGAACAGCGCCGTTCCCAGCTGCTGACGCTCCAGCAGGTGGCGGAAATGGAGGATCGTCGTCTCATCGGGAATCGGCTCGGAGAGGCTGAGACCGGCGAACTCGAGCATCGAGCGGGAGTCGTAGAGTTCCTGCTCCATGCCGGGGTCGCTGAGGTTGAACCAGAGCTGCAGGCAGTGGATGCGCAGCATCACGCGCAGCGGGTACGGGCGGCGTCCGCGTCCGCGCTTCGGGTAGACGGGCGCGATGCGCTGCTCCAGCTCAGCCCAGGGAACGAGCCTGTCCATGCGCTCGAGGAACGCCTGCCGCCTCGTCTTGACCTTCTTGTGCTCGTACTCGACGCTGCCTTGCGGCAGCGCGCGTAGAACGCGGTGAGGTCGAGCTGGCTGACCGCATCGAGCACAAACCACGCGAGGTGGTCCTCGGGCAGCCAGTCGCGGAGGCTGGTGGGCAGCAGGTATTGCTGGTCACGCTCGCACGGCAGGAAGCGCTGGGCCGCGGCGGCGCCCCGGAATCACTCCGCCCCCCGCCGCCATGCTCATCCTGCCGTGATGCCACCTCGCTCGGGCGTTTGTGCGACAGCCTCTGCCAGTGAGATCAGCGCTGCACGCCTGTACTGAGAAGGTGCTCACCAGTCACGGTCATGGAGTACGATCCCGGGCTGCTGTCGTGCCGGGTGAGTTGGATCACGTACGTGCCCGGCGCCAGCGCCAGGGTGAGAGTATCGTTACCCGGATCGGTGCGCCAGCACATTCTGCTATCCACCTCAGTCCCATCCCGTGTGTATACGGTGATGGACGTGTCCTTATCACCCGCAGACGTCAGTTGGATCGCCACATCACTCTGTTCGCGCACAGCCAGCCTGTAGTAGGTGGCGAAGGCATCAAATGTGGGCCACGGCCTAGTCACGAATATCCAGTTATAGACCCAGCAATCGCTCGTCCACTGGCCCACGTTGGGTCCGGATTGGAAATCGCGGAGCGTGCAGTCGGATGGCAAATCCATGGTGACCGGCGAGAAGTACAACTCCGAAAGGGTGACGGTGATCGTGTAGGTCCGGGTGGCGGAAAGGTCGGCCGAGGTTACGACCACGGTGATCGTGGTCAGCGACGTTTGGTCGCCGGGTTCGATCGGCGCCAGCGGGATTTGGTAGCCGGGTTTGAGCGGATCGGCGTCGGCGGGCGAGACGCTGAAGCTGGCGGCGACGCTACGGCTGACGATCTCGAGGTCGAGCGCATCAAGATGGGCCGGCAAGGTCAGCGCATATTCGTACACCTCTCGGTCGAATGCGGGCGCCAGGTCGTGGGTGGGGACGCGCAGGGTTTGCAGGCTGGCGTCTGCCGGCTCGTAATATTCGATCTCGGCAATATGTGACGCGCCGCTAACTTCGCCGTCGCGCAATGCCCTGACCTCGTAGCGGTAGCGATGGCCAGACTGGGTAGCCGTGCCGTCAAGATAGGCGAGGTTGCTGGAACCCGTGTCGGCGGTGAGCGTGGTCAGTTCCGTTTCGCGGCGGACCAGATGATGGCGCCAGACAGCGTAGCCGGTCACCGTGGCGCTCTCTCTGGCGGGCGCGAGCCAATGCAGTTCGACGCCAGCGGCGGTCGCCACAGTAGTTAAGCCCGATGGCGCAAGTTCTGCGTCAGGCGCCACTGTGACCTTGTATGCGACCTCGTATCCGGTGACCGGGTGAACGACATTGGTCTGTACTTCGGTCGGCTCGCCGCGCGCCAGTGCAACTTGATGTCCGGTCGTAATCGGATCGGCGTCGGGCGGCAGGATCGTGACATCGCCACCGGTCGCCGGCGCCTGCGGGGTCGCCACGACCGTGGTCATCGCCAGGCCGCCCGCGGGGCGTACGACGTCATAATCCAGTTGGTCG
>JAKZVK010000742.1:0-4528 GCA_047516085.1 Bryobacterales bacterium | reverse complement strand
CAAACCAAGATACCGCTCTGGGTGACAGGTCAGGATGAGTACCTGCAACCGCTGCCCGGCCTCTTCCAGTATCCGTGTCACACGGGCAAGGCGCCCGGCGTCTGTCGCAACGAGCACGTCGTCGAGGACTACGAGTTGGCGCTCGTCTTTGGCGAGCACGTCGGCCAACGCGAGACGTGTCGCGAGATAGATCTGTTCACGTTCACCACCTGACATGTTTTCGATCGAGACCGGAGCATCGGTAGCTCCTGGCATCACTTGCCTGGGTTCGAACGCCTCCCCGAGTTGGACGCGGCCCAGTCGATTACCAGCGATGCGCTGCAGCGTACGCGTTGCGGCGACTTCCACTGGAGCCGCCACTGCAGCGAGTGCCGCGTTTCGAGACTCTTCCACCGTTGTCTGCAGCAGGCGAATCGCAGCCAGCCGTAATTCCTCGCTGGCAATCTCGCGCTTCAGCCGGGCCAGCTCTTCTTCCGCCTGCGCCAACGCTGAGTACGGCCCCTGCGTGGCAGCGTGCATGAGCCGGCCCTCTTCGCTCTTTTCCTGTTCGAGCGCTCTGGTTGCCGCATCGTCGGCAGCCTGTAGCTGTTTCTCGAGCGTGGTAACTGCGGCGCCGGGATCGTCACCACACTCAGCGAGCTTGGCGTCGATCTCTTCAAGACTTGCCCCCGCAGCCTCCCAGGCCAAGAGGATCCCTCTATACTCCTTCTCGCGCTCTGCCTCAGACCTGCCATCGTCGGTCAGCTCAGCCAACCTCGCGGTCAGTGATCCCTCACTCTTGCCGGCCTCTTCAATGCGCACTTGAACCATGCCCCGCTGCTGGCTCGCCGCGTTGAGAGCAGCCTGAGCGGCGTCACGAGCCGCTTCGGCCGCGTCCAAAGCAGCGAGAAAGACTCGCTTGTTCGTATCCGCCTCGACTCTGAGCGCCTCGGCGTCTGGAGCTGCGTCGTGCCAGTCCGGATAGTCCGCAACGATCCCTGCGATCATCGCCGCGCGCGTAGCGCGCTCCACTTCGATCTTCTCAAGCGGCTCCTCTGCCAGCAACGTGTCGATTTGCACTTGCGCGGCCGCGATCCGTTCGTCCAGCTGTATCGCCTTGTCCTGCAATGCGTCCAGGGTTTCGAGGTCCGCGGTCCCAAATATCTCCGTCAGGGTTTTCAGCTTGTTCGCCGCCTTCTCTCGTTCGACACGGATCTCAGCGATCGACCCGCTCGGCCCTCTAGCGCGGAGGCGCGCAATGCCAGGTAAATCAACAACGACCTCGGGTGACCCCTTCACTTGAGCGGGCACTCCGGCTGAGAGTGACCGCTCGCCAAGGCCTTCCCCCTCCACAACAAGCAGCACCCCGGCGTTCTCAGCAACAATCTCCAGGGTAATGAGCGCTGCCTCAAGCCGCACTTGGGCGTCGTCGTGAGCCTTCATGGCCTTGCCAATGGCGCGCAATATCCTTGCATTTGGCGCGACTAGACGATTGCGCTCCAGTTTGTAATGTGTCAGGGTTCCCGACGCCTCGGCAAGTCGGCGCAAGCGATCATCAAGGTCCGACGCCCGGCGCCGCTCGTCGAGATACCGGGCTGCATGCTCGGCGCGCTTCCGCACTGCTTCATTTGCGTCGCGTGTCTTACGAACGTCTTCGAGCGCCCTCTTCGTGCGAGCAGCTTCCATCTCTTGCTGCTCGACCTCACGAATCCACGCCGGGAGCTCGGAGCGGAGACGAACGATGGTCTGCTGCACGTCACTCAGTTCCTTCACCACGGCCTTGATCGCTTCGATTCTCTGCTTAAGCTCGCCGTGCCGAGCCTCGGCCGCCTTCACCCGCTCCACCCGCTGTGCTCTATCGGAGACAAGAGCCTTGTAGGCTTCAGCTCGCGCCCGTGCCTGGTGCAGGGATTTTGTCAGCGCTTCGGCGTCGCGCCTGGCTTGCGCTCGACGCGCGCGAAAATCCTCGACGCGGCGTGCTGCATCCTCGAATACCCGCTGCTGTTCCGCTGCAGTACGCTGGGCCTCGATGGCGGCCGGCAAGCTCTCGTGCAACCGCGCCAGTGCAGGCGCGTCCTTGCCTCGTTTGTACTGGCCTCCAGAAGTGAAGAACCGAAGGTAAGCTGCGTCGATTCGCTCCTCAAGCGCCCCGCTGCCCGGACCTGACACCTGCACGTCAAGGGCCGTTCGAATGTCGGCCACAAGGTCTCCTGACAGCTTGCCAAAAGAGAGGTCTCCTTGTGGTGCCCACAAGACCTGTGCAAGCCCTCGATTCTCCGGTCGTGACAACCCGCGCCCCGGCGGGTTGCGTGTCAGAATCTCTCGAATCTTCTGGTCTGCGGCATCGCCCTCTGCCACGCGGACAAAGGTTTCATTCTCGCGGCGCTCTAACTCCACGAACGGATGGTCGAGGAAGCGCTTCATGACCCGATATTCCGCAGCACCGTGCGAAAACGCCACGGTCACGGTTGGTGCCAATGCACGTCCCCATGGGCGCAGGTTCTCCACATCACGACCAGTAACGCGATGCCCGTCGAGGAGGCCTAGCCGCATGGCTTCAAAGAGCGTCGACTTCCCAGCGGCGTTGGACGCATGCAGCACGTTCAAGCCCTCTGTGAACGGCCCGACCGAGACCGGGTTCGCGAAACACCGCCATCCCTGAACAACAATCGACCGAAGGATCACGCGCCACGCTCCGACGCCAACGCATACAACTCCAACAACGCGCGACACGCAACTTTCGGCGATGCGCCTTCCGGACGCGGGCCCGCGTATGCCGGATCCGCAAGCTCTCGCAACTTCGTCGCGGCCTCGCGCAGCGCGCCGGCCGGCAGACCGGCAATCCAGCTGTCATCACTTGGCGATGGCTGCAGGTGCGTCGAGTCAATACGCGCAAAAAGAAATCGTGACGCGAGGATTTCCTCAATGCGCGTCAACTCGTCGCGATCCTGCGCCGAGAGCAAGCCCCCAACGCGTAGCTCTAACAGCGTGGCTGCCGGACTCTCCAACGCCTCAAGGTGTTCACGCAGGTTCGCGAGGTCCCCTGGCTGGCGCACCTCTTCCTCGATCACCCGCCATGCCAATCCACCCGTTCGAATCCGTGTGATAACCGGCGCGGCGCCCGGTTCGGAAATTTCCACGATCAATACATTCCCGCTGTCCCGTTCGCCAAACTTCGTCGTCTCGTGCGTGCCTGAATACGCCATGCGCAGCGCGCCGTCTGGTGCTGCATACATCGCCGTCGAATGCCAGTGCCCGATGGCCAAATAGTCGAGGGACGCACGCACCGCCGCATCGCGTGGGATCGGATAGTCCGGCTCCTCCTGGTGCACCCCTTCAACCGTCCCGTGCGCCAGTCCGATGCGAATCCCACGTGACGCACTCTCAGAAATCCACATCGTTGGATCTTTGCCAGAGTGCGGCTCTTGTGCCGGACACGGGAAGAGCGTGCCGCCAGGCACGTCGATCGGATTTTCTTCGCGAAGCACGTGTACACTCTCACTCGATCGCCATGCCGGATGATCCCACACCGACCCAGGCATGAATGGATCATGGTTGCCGGGAATCACGTACACGAGTCCACCAAATCCTGCCAAGATGTCTACGATCTTCTGCACGAGTACGCGATCAACACCGTTGTCCTCGAATGTATCCCCGCAGACGACGACAAACTCCGCCCCAGCTTCGCGTCCCGTCTCGATCACGCGCCGCGCCGCTTCCAACCTCGCCTCACGCACCGGCACTCCCGCCGCGCCCACATGCGCGGCTCGCATACCGATCTGCCAATCTGCCGTGTGGAGGAACTTCATGACTCCCGTGATCCGCGAATACTAACATCCGGACGCCCGTCCGTTGCGCGCCCTGCAGCGCCTCTCGCCGTGCTTAGAGCATGATGTATGTGCACTTGGGTCGGCCCTCGGTCCCGCCGGAGAAGTTGTTGCGTGCCCTCCTGCTTCAGACGCTGTACACGATCCGAAGTGAGCGGCAATTGATGGAGCAGTTGGACTACAACCTGCTGTTCCGCTGGTTCGTCGGTCTGGGTCTGGATGATCCGGTGTGGTCGGCGACGAGCTTTACGAAGAATCGGGACCGGTTGCTCGACGGGAACATTGCAGCCGCCTTCTTTGAGGCCATCCTGATCCTCGCCAACCGTGAGCGCTCGGGGTCGAACGAGCATTTCACTCTCGACGGGATGCTGCCTGAGGCGTGGGCCAGTCAGAAGAGCTTCCGGCCGCGCGTTACCAGGCCGCGGACGAGGACCGGGGGAAACCCGACGGTAGACTTTCACGGGCACCAGTGCCGGAATGCCACATTCGTTGTCGAGTATCAGACGAACTGGTCCATGAAGGGCCACTCTCTCCATCCCTGGAGCATGGGAAAATACAAACCTAGGCGGATAGGACGGGCATCCAGGGTCTGGATCACGCTTGCGTAGCCCTCCAACTGCGCACGATACCGTGCCTGCTCGTTTTCCAGGAACCTATCCAGGTCGCTACCAGTATGGGTTCCCGTCTTGTAGTCAATGATCCACCGCGTGCCGCCGTCCACA
>JAKZVK010000741.1:0-2699 GCA_047516085.1 Bryobacterales bacterium | reverse complement strand
AATGCCGCCAACGCCAGGGCGCTCCGGGATCGTTTGGCGGCGGTGTGCTTTGCCACCGGGGGCCACTGGTCAGAGTTGGTGGCTGGCGCGAGCACGGATGAGGCCGCCAAGTGCCCCGTCGGCGCCACCGCTTGACCGTCCTCGACCTCGCCGCCCCCGACTATACGACGCTTTCCCGGCGCAGTCAGCATTTGAGGCGCCGTCTGCGATTCGCCGGTCCCGCCCGGCGAGGGCCTTCCCATCTCGGGGGTAGTCGATGCTTCTTGCCGCCCAAGAGGTTTTTAATTGTGAGCAACTGAATGCGCGGATTCGTCATGGAAGTAGAGCCTGCCATCAATACCTCGGTCGGCCCCCTTCTTCTGTTCGACTGGACGGGCTCTGACCAGACCGAGAGCCCACCACTGGAATTGATAGGGGTCTTGCTTCGCTAGAGCCCCGGTGGCGTCCACTTGTCACAAAGAAACGCATGACCGTGTTGCTCTCTCCGGCCGTGAGCGCGGCGCTGGAAGCGGCCAGTGAACGCTACGGCCTTGCGGCGGCGACCGTGGCGCAGGCGTGCATCGAGCGCGGCCTACCCCTGGTCCGGGACTCCTTGCGGAAACAAGCGCGGACGCAGCGCGGCGACGGCGCGTGATCACATGGCCGGCGCTCGAACACGCGGTGCAGGGGCGGCCGGGGCTGGCGGCGCATCGGCCACGAGTGGCACGGCCCCTGCCCCGTCACCGGCGGCGGCCGGGATTGCTGTTGGTTCGGGCCGGGCCACGGGGCCGACGTGCGGGGCGGGTGCCGCGCCTGTGGCGGGTGCCCTCGATGCCGCAGCCTTCCGGGACCACCTGGCCGCGCTGATTGGCCAGACCCGCGCCGTCCGTTCGAGTACTCGGGCGCGAGCCGGTGTCAACCTGGGATATCTCGAAGCTGGGAACGGAGATCAATTGCTCGCGTTGTGGGTTGCGCTCGGCATCCGCGTTGCCAAACGGTCCGGGGGTGGGACGCAATGAAAGTCATGGCAACACAGTGTAAGACGTGCATCTATCGGGGGGACAAGCCCCCTCCACCCTCGAGGGCGTCGATGCTTTCGCGAGTGCTCACAGCGGCCGATGAACTGGCGTCTCTCCGGCGCGATCTTGCTGCTGAAGGGGCGCGAGTTGTATCAAGAGATCGTCAAACGGCGGGCCATGGGGGAGAAACAGATCGACATAGCGGCTGCTTTGGGCGTGAGCCAATCGCTTGTATCGGATTGGCTGGCTTCGTCTTTGCGATCCTGTTCATGGCGGTCTGTCTCTTGATTGCGGTTGAATGGGTCGGCCCTTAGCTACGACAAGATCCCCCTGTCTTTGAGCGTGGCTAGTAGCGCCGCGTGGGGCCGGTCGCCCTTCACCGAGTTGCACGCGCCGCACAAGAGTTGCAGGTTGTCGAGGTGATCCGAGCCGCCCTGACTCTGTGGCACCACGTGGTCCACTGTGAGGTTGCGAAACTGGAAGGCCACGCGACACCCCCGGCACCGGCCCTCTTGCTTCCCGAACAGTTGATGCTTGTGCGTTCGGTAGCTCGGGAGCTTCCCAAGGTCCGTTCGCTTCGGGATGTCGTCTCGGTGGTAAACCTCGTAGAACAGCTTGAACGCTTCCCGCAGCCGCGTCTTGACCAAGCTGGCCGCGAGCTCGGATAGGTCGATCCCTACCCATTGCCGCCCGAGAGTTTCAGCGCTCACACAAGCCGTGGCGCATCCCGCGAAAGGATCTAGAACGACGTCGCCAGCGTTCGAGCTCACCTTGATGATCCGGTCCAGAAGCGCGAGGGGCTTCTGGGTCGGGTAGCCAACACGCTCTTTAGCAGCCGCACCGATCGGCCCGACGTCGGCCCATAAATCTTGAAGCGGGACGCCCGGCATTTCGTCGAGGTACCGCTTGTACGCGGGGACGGTGCCCGGCTTCGTTTGCACAACGCGGCCTGCCTCAATGAGCCGCTGCATCCGTGGTTCGGAGTAGCGCCAAAATCGCGTGACGCCCAGCACGGCATACGACGGGTTGCCCTTTTCAGCTCCGCCTGGACCTGTCAAATTGTCTAAGCGGTACCGGCGCCCGGTGTTCGGTTCAACGTGCCGGTACGCGCGGTCTACATAGGTTTGGTCGTACGGCGTGTACTGCAAATTCCATGTCCACTCAGCGCCCCGTGTGTAGAACAACAGACCGTCGCAGACACGCCCGTACTGTTTCCGCCCTTGCGCGCCGTCGCTGTGACTACTCGTTCGCTTCCACACAATCTCGTTGCGGAAGTTCCCGGAACCGAACACGGCATCGAGCAATAGTTTGAGGTAGGCGCTTGCCGTCGGGTCGCAATGGAGATACAGGCTCCCCGTGGGCTTCAAGAGCCGCCGCATTTCCAAGAGCCCGCACAGCCATCATGATCAAGTACGATTTCATGCCGGAAGCCGTGGGAGATTCCGGCCGCGTCGATTACCGCGTAGACGGCGGGGTTCTGTTCGGCGATCTCCCCGTGCCACGCGAGGTCCACATCGTCTAGCGTCCACGTGTCCTTGAACGCGGCGCCGGCCGCCTTGCTCCCGATAGGCGCCGCGTAGTCACGATTAGAGTTGAAAGGCGGGTCGAGATAAATCAGGTCTACGCTCTCGCTATTCATGCCCCGCATGACGGAGAGGTTGTCCCCCGTCCATATCGTTCGGTTTGCCCAATTCACCTCCA
>JAKZVK010000740.1:0-3781 GCA_047516085.1 Bryobacterales bacterium | reverse complement strand
GGCTCCTGGCCCTTCTCGCACATCGGTCCGATCAACAGACGCTCGTCTTCGAGCGTGTAGCCGAAGGTCCGCTGGCGTTGCAGTAAAGTATCGAAGTCGGTACCGTGGACGACCTTCGGCTCCGGTAGCGAGTCGATGTGGATCAAGTTCTCGTCGAGCCACTTGCGATAGGGACGGCGTTTCGAGATCGTCTCTTTGATCTCCTCGTCCTCGACGATGCGCCCTTCCTTGGTGTCCACCAGGAACATGCGCCCCGGCTGCAAGCGGCCTTTGTAGCGCACGCGCTCAGGCTCGATGGGCAACACGCCGGACTCCGATGCCATCACCACCAAGTCGTCATGCGTGACCCAGTAGCGGTTCGGACGGAGCCCGTTGCGGTCGAGCACGCCGCCGACGTAGCGTCCGTCCGTGAAGACGACCGACGCCGGGCCGTCCCACGGCTCCATCATCGTCTCGTGGAACTCGTAGAACGCCTTCTTGTAGTCCTCCATGTGAGGATGCGAACTCCACGCCTCGGGGATCAGCATCATCATCGAGTGCGGGGTCACGCGCCCGGCCTGGATCAACAACTCGAGCGCGTTGTCGATCATGGTCGAGTCGCTGCCGCTCTCATCGATGACCGGCAGGATCTTCTTGATGTCGTCTCCGAACAGCGGAGACGTCAGCGTCGCCTCACGCGAGCGCATCCAGTTGATGTTGCCGCGCAAGGTATTGATCTCGCCGTTGTGTGCCAGGTAGCGGAACGGCTGCGCGCGTTCCCACGTTGGGAACGTGTTGGTCGAGAAGCGTTGGTGAATGAGCGCGATCGCCGACTGAAACTTCGGGTTGCTGAAGTCCTGATAGAAGTTCGGAATCTGCGGTGCGATCAGCAGGCCCTTGTAGCAGATCGTCCTCGCCGACAGACTGCAGGGGTAGTATCGTTTGAGGCCGCGCTTGTGCGCCTCCGACTCGGTGCGCTTGCGAAGGACGTAAAGCTTGCGGTCGAACTTCTCGATGTCCAGGTTTTCAGAACCCTCTCCCTTGCCGATGAAAACCTGTTCGATCCGCGGCTCGGACTCGCGCGCCAGCCACCCGATGGCGCTGCTGTCCGTCGGCACTTCGCGCCAGCCCAGCACGCGATGGCCTTCCTCTCGTACAACCCGCTCGACCATGCGGTGTACATCCGGCTGGTCCTCGGGCTTCTTCGAGAGAAAAATCATCCCGACGCCGTACTCGCCGGGGGCCGGCAGATCGAAGCCCAGTGCCTCGGCCTCGCCGGCGAAGAACTCGTGCGGCATCTGGATCAGCAACCCAGCGCCGTCGCCCGTATCGGGGTCACAACCGCAAGCCCCCCGGTGGGTCAGGTTGACGAGGACTTCGAGGCCCTGCTGGATGATCTGGTGCGACGGACGTCCCTTGATGTCGGCGACGAAGCCGATTCCGCAGGCGTCATGCTCGTGCCGGGGGTCGTACAGCCCTTGCCGCGGAGGTAGTCCGTAGGAGGTCATGAGGTACAGGTCGCAGCCCTCCCGGCAGCCAAGCATCCTAGGTCGGCTACCCCGAACAACCAGCAAGTTTCCGAAAAGGTCCGGCCCGTCTTGATAGAGGACTTGGGCCGAGAGGAGTCCACACAGAATAACACTTGAGCCACTATGAATGCAACAGAAGATGAGAAAGGTATGTTATAAGTAATACTGATATTATTACCTGGCCATCTCGGCGCATAAATCATTTTCAATCAACAGTGTAGCGGGCACAAGATACAGTTCCGGCTGATCGACCAACGCGTGAAGAGGCTGAATGTCGGGCAGGACGGCCGCCGTCGTACTATCTGCCCGGCAGCGATAAGCACACCCATTGGCGGCTCCGCTCAGCGGCGGCGAATCTGTGCATAATGTTGTAGTCTCAGCCGCTGACAGCGATCCAGACTGACAAACAGGAGAGGGGTACCCTCATGAAGCTGGTCATTCACCCTGCCGTCGAGGCCGAACGCCTGGCCAAGATCACCGAAGCCGCCGGCCCGATGTCGGTGGCCAACGCGCAGGCCCCGGAAGAAGCGCTCGCGGCGATCTCCGACGCTGATGCGTTCTTCGGCAAGATGACGCCCGAGTTGCTGGCGGCTTCGACGAAGCTGCGCTGGGTGCAGAGCCCAACCGCAAGCCTGGAACACTACCTATTCCCTGCCCTGATCGAGCACCCCTGCCAGATCACCAATATGCGCGGGCTCTTCTCCGACAACATCGCCGACCAGGTCTTTGGCTACATCATCTGTTTCGCGCGTAACTTGCACCGCTACATCCGATTC
Source organism: Bryobacterales bacterium (assembly GCA_047516085.1). Lineage (GTDB taxonomy): Bacteria > Acidobacteriota > Terriglobia > Bryobacterales > UBA6623 > JAKZVK01. The sequence goes on along the minus strand of JAKZVK010000740.1, from coordinate 1,497 downwards.
CAGATGGAGGCGCGGTGGGAACCGATCGGTGGCGAGACCGAACGGGCGGGCTTCGCGACCGGACCCGGGGTGATCAACGCCATCGACCGCTCGCACATGAACCTGGGTGATGCAACGTTGGGCGTCGTCGGACTGGGCGCGATCGGCGCCGAAATCGCTCGCCGGGGGCTGGCCTTCCACATGAGGGTACTGACGATCGATCCGATGCAGACCCAAGCTCCCGAAGGGGTCGAAGCACTATGGAAACCGGATCGTTTGCCCGACCTGCTCGCGGAAAGCGACTTCGTGGTGATCGCCGCTCCCCACACGCCTGAGACCGAAAAGTGGTTCCAGCGGCCGCAGTTCCAGCAGATGAAGCCTACGGACTACCTGGTCAACATCGGGCGTGGCGCGATCGTTGTCTTGGATGATCTGGTGGCGGCGCTCGAAGCCAAGGAGATCGCCGGCGCGGCGCTGGATGTGTTCGAGGTAGAGCCGTTGCCGGCGGACCATGCACTTTGGAAGATGGAGAATGTCATCCTCACGCCCCATGTCGCAGGCTATTCGCCACGGATCTCCGAGCGTCACCTGGCCGTGTTACTTGACAACGTCGGCCGCTTCGCCCGCGGCGAACCGCTTTGCAACGTCACCAACAAGGCCAAGTGGTACTGAGCTTCGAGGCCCATGAGTACCTACAGAGTGAAATCCTTGCCAAGGCTGGCAGAAAATTCCAGAGGCAGGGACAGAGGCGCGGGTGTGAACCCGCGCGCTCCCTCAATGCCCCACCGCTGTCCCGGTCCGCCACGAAGGCCCCTTTCGGTTCCGGCTCGTCCGGGTGAGGAGAGAGAGAAGCGAACTGATGTTGCGCTCCTCTTATAATCGGAACCTGGGGAGCCCATGAAACTGGAAGGTAAAGTAGCCGTCGTAACCGGCGGCGCGCGCGGAATTGGTAAGGCCTCGGCGCTGGCTATGGCTCGTGAGGGGGCGGACGTGGCCATCTGTGACCTGCTAGAGGAAGAAGGCTTGGCCACGATCGCCGAGATCGAAGCCCTAGGGCGGCGAGGACTGCTCTCGATCGGCGACGTCGGCAGGCGCGCCGACGACGAACGCTTCTTTGAAGAGGCTCTCGCTAAACTCGGCCGAGTCGACATCCTGCTCAACAACGCGGCCACGTCGGTCCGTAAGGCGTTGGTCGACCTCACGGTCGAAGACGTGGAGAAAACCTGGGGGCCGACCCTATGGTCCGTTTTTCATTGCTCGCAACTCGCCGCCCGCCAGATGATCAAGCAAGGCGACGGCGGCAGCATCATCTCGATCAGCTCGGTACACGGCGTGCGCCCGTACGGCCTCTCGACCGCCTACAACGGGGCCAAGGCTGCCGTGATTCACATGTCGCGTACGTGGGCCGCGGAGCTCGCGCCGCACAAGATCCGCGTCAACACGATCGAGCCCGGCTGGATCGATACGCCCGGCGAGCGCATCTACGCGTCAGAAGAGGAGATTCAAGACGCCGCCCAG
>JAKZVK010000739.1:0-3395 GCA_047516085.1 Bryobacterales bacterium | reverse complement strand
TACTTTTTCTGGCTCGCCACGGTGCTATTTCTTTGCAGACTGTGGACTAGGCAGCGCTTCAACGACGTGACCGCTTCCGACCTCTGTTAGGCCCGAGACCGAGTCGCCCATAAGCCCGTGCTCGATCTTGAGCTTTTCCCGGGAAGCAGCCAATACCTGGACGAATCGGCAGGCAGGGGCGGATGCGAGGTCGTCGTCACCGCCGGCGATCCGGCCGGGCTACCGACATTGGAAGGGGCCTGGGCGACGAGGACAGTGCCGATCCCGGCGCCGATCCCGCCGCTGCTCCAGGCGCCGGCACTGAGCGCCACGGCAACGGCCACCACCGCGAGACGCATCAGCATCAGTTGAAGACGGGTGCCGGGAAAAGAATGCCGCCGAACAGCAGATACGCCACGACCAGCGTCACCACGATGTTGAACGCCTGCGCACCGAGGAAGGCGTAGGCCGGCCGGCCGCCACCGGTCTTGATCAGATCGCCGATCGATGTTTCCAGCCCGATCGAGAGAAAGGCCATCGCGAACCAGGCCGTGCGCGCCGCGCCCAGCAGGCCTCGAGTGTCGGTCACCGACTGATCCGGCAGCACGAACGAGAACACCAGCGACGCCCCCAGAAACCCGAGGACGAACTTGGGAAAACGCTCCCAGATCAGCGAGGCGCTGGCCTGCTGGGTGGCCGCGCCGCCCTGACGCATCGACCACCACACCGTCAGGATGAATGCTGCGAGGCCGATCAGCACGTTCTGCGAGAGCTTCACGACGATCGCCGCGTTACGGGCCTGCTCGCCGACAAGCTCTCCCGCCGCCACCACCGACGCACTGGTATCCAGCGTGCCGCCGAGCCACGCGCCCGCCACCGCATCGGGCATGCCCACAGCCCCGGCGATCCACGGCATCACGAGCATCATCGGCACGGCCACGACGAGCACCAGCGACGAAACGTACGACAGTTTTTTCCGATCACCCTGGATGGCACCGCACGTGGCAATTGCGGCCGACACACCGCAGATCGATACTGCCGACGACATGATCGTGGCCAACTCGTCGTCCACCTGAAGCCGCTTCGAGAGCCAGAAGCAGAACGTCCAGACGCTGAGGACGACCACCAGTGCCTGGGCAAGTCCCAGCAGGCCGGCGTCCACCAGTTGCTGGAAGAGGACGCGCGTGCCGAGAATCACCAGACCGATCTTGATGTAGTACTCGGCCTGCACCGCCTCGGCGAACCAGCGCCGGAGCGGCGTCGTGTGCCCGAGCAGCAATCCGATGGCCAGTGCGTAGATCACGTACTCCAGCCCGACGCCGGTCGAACCCGCATAGCCGGCCAGGATCAGCGAAACGCCCGCCAACCCGTACAGCACGGCGAACCCGGCCACAAAGGGCACGAGCCGCGCGCCCATCAACCGTGCGCCGATGGCGGCCGGGATGAGAATGAGCACGCCAAGCTGCAGCCAGAGCAACAGGTTGCCTGCGGCAAAGACCGTGGCGAGGTTTGCTCCGCCATCCCAGGCAAATCCCGGTGCGGCAGGACGGACGCCGACAAGCACGACGGCGATGATGGCTGCCCCGATCCAAACGGCCACCCAGTCTTCGTTGATCGATGACGCCGTCGGCGTAGCATCGACGGCTGGCGGCATCGTTGTCGACTGTTCCATAGGCCTGCTTAGGGTAACCCAGCCCCGATCATACGGTCCCGTATCCCGCGCCCCACGATTTCTTTGGACAGCCTTTTGCGAGAAGGAGAATGAGCTATGTCCAAGGAAACACAGCCCGAGGCTGGGGCTTCGGAGGGAGCCCGGAGGGCGACCGCAGAGGCCTCAGCCTCGTCGGCGCTCGTCGGCACGGGGCGGTGGTCCGCGCGACGGAAAGTCTCCGTGGTCATCGAGATCCTCAAGGGGGAATCGCTCGAGAGCTTCAGTCGTCGCCATGGCGTGACGACGGCGAAGCTCTCGCAGTGGCGTGACGAGGCGTTCGTGAGTGGTTTGTTGTCCCGTAGACGCCGGATCACGATGTGATCAGCGTGGTTCTTCAGGTAGTCCTTCACCCTCTTCTCATACTGGGCTCCGGTCATCTTGGGCATGTATGGGACCGGTTCGTCCCGCACGCCCATGACCTTGTCCTTGAAGTCGGTGTAGACAATCTTGCGCTTCTTCTTATCAAGGAAGGGCACGAGCCCACGGAATCGCAGGCGCAGCTCCTCCAGATCGTTCAGGTCGATCCCTTCCCAAAAGCCACTCTCCTGGATGGAGACCAAGTAGCCGAGCTGGGCCCTCACTGCGGGGATAGTGTTCTTCTGCTCCAGCAGCATGGCGATTTCAACCATCCGCTGCCGATGTCCCTCGAAGACCCTCATGTCGCCCTCGGCGAGGGCCAGTTGCATGCTGAGCACTGTGAGATCGAACAGGCGTGACTCGATGTCATCCGTATCGATCTCGCTGGGCAGCCCGGCCACCTCACGCTGCAAGACCCCACGGTCAGCCTCGCTGAGGTGCTCCCAGGCGGTGTGCTCCCGAAAGCGGTTCACGGCCTCCAGATGCATCCTGACAATGAAGTTGTCGCGGTTCATCGCCGCCACTTCCCCGTGGAGCAGGTCGGTCAGTGACCCCGCGAGTGCTGCATCCGGATCCAGGTCAGGCGTTTCCTGGACATGGGTCAGCAGCTGCAGGCGAGAGCGAAACAGCTGGGTGCCGAGGGACACCCCGCCACTGGTCTCGATGCCCTTCGGGTGCTCACGGAAGAAATCGAAGTTGAAGCAGAAATCGAAGACGCGGAAGTCCTGCTTGTCGTCGTCCGGCCCGAACAGCTCCGGGCAGAGCCTCGTCCCGCGTCCGATCATTTGCCAGAACTTGATCTTCGAGTAGACCGGCCTGAAGAAGACCAGATTCGCCACCTCAGGCACGTCGATGCCGGCGTCGAGCATGTCCACCGAGATCGCAATGTGCGGCACCTTGTCCTGCTGCGAAAAGTCGTCGAGCACGCTCTGCGGATATTTCGCGTAGTGGTCAATGATTCGCGCAAAGTGTCCCTTGTGCTGCGGGTACACGCACGACCGGTGGGTCTTCGTCGACGCCGCGTGGCCTCCACCATGCTGTCGCCCGATCCCCGTACGTCGGTGCGCCCGCGACAGTGGGATCTCACTGGATCCCCGTATATCTCGGAATGTCCCGGATCAAAAATTCTGATCGCGGTCACCGGGCGTGAAGGCCAAGCAGCGATGCCATGGAGGTACGGATGGCCCCGAACCCTCAGCACCCCCGGGAGGGTGTCGACGACATCCGCCCGGGAAGATCGGGGCGATCGGCTTCGCTCTGTAACAACTACACTGGAAGACAGCATCCGCGGCGGGTCGGTCGCAGGGCACTATCGTGGCCGCAGCGCCTTCCCGAAAGAACATCTCTG
>JAKZVK010000738.1:0-5843 GCA_047516085.1 Bryobacterales bacterium | reverse complement strand
GGGGTCCGAGAGTTTCGCTACGTTCTGAATCCACAACGAGCAGGTCGTCCTGAAAGCAGGTCCTTTTGTCTGATCTCATGAACCGACGGCGGTTCCTCGCCGGTAGTGCCGCTTCTTTGCTTACCGCGGGCGCCCGCCCCGACCTTGCGGCCGCGCCGTTCGAAGGCGCCGGAGCCCGGTGGCTTCATTACGGCGGCGACGCGGGTGCGTCACGCTACTCGCCGCTCGACGAGATCAATCGCTTCAACGTCCACCGCTTGAAGCGCGCCTGGACACACCACACCGGTGACAAGATGGACCGTCCGGCGACGATGATCCAGTGCACGCCGATCGTCATCAGCGACGTCATGTACATCACGACGGCGCGTTTGCAGGTTCGTGCCTTGAGCGCCGCGACCGGCGAGGTGCTGTGGAGCTTCGACCCCTACAAGGGTTCGCGCTCGTCGCGGGCGCGGGGCGTCAACCGCGGGGTAACGTACTTCCGAGACGGCAAGGACGAACGCATCTTCGCCGCCGTCCAGACATGGCTGTTCTGCCTCAACGCCAAGACCGGCGAGTTGATCAAGAGTTTCGGCGACGGCGGTGTGGTCGACCTCAAGCAAGACTTCGACCGCGACATGACCGGCCTCTTTTACAAATGCACCAGCCCGCCGGTCGTTTACGAAGACATCGTCATTGTCAGCGGTGGCGGCGGGGAGGGCCCACGGCGCGAGGGCCCGGGCCACATTCGCGGCTACGACGTCTACACTGGCAAGCGCCGTTGGATCTTTCACACCATCCCGTTCCCGGGCGAGTTCGGGCACAAAACCTGGAGCCCCGACTCGTGGGAGGTCAACGGCGGCACGAACAACTGGGCAGGCATGAGCCTCGACGCGAAGCGGGGTTCGGTGTTCGTGTCGGTGGGTTCGCCGTCGTTCGACTTCTGGGGCGGCGACCGGATCGGTGACAACCTATTCGGCAACTCTGTCGTGGCCCTCAACGCCAAGAACGGCGAGCGCATTTGGCATTACCAGATCGTACGCCACGACGTGTGGGACTACGACCTGGCGTGCCAGCCGACACTGCTGCGCATGCCTCACGAGGGGCGGATGATCGACGCGGTCGTGCAGGGCACGAAGATGGGCCTGCTTTACTTCTTCGACCGCGAAACGGGCAAGCCGCTGTTTCCCATGAAGGAACAGGCGGTCCCGGAAACCGACATCCCGGGTGAAAAGTTGAACGCATCGCAGCCCGTTCCGATGTTACCGCCTTCGCTCAACCGCGCCGAGTTCACCGAAGACCTGGTGACCGACATCTCTGCCGAGGCCCACGCCTTCGTGCTGGAAAAGTTTCGCGCCGCGCGGCACGGGCCCTTGTACACACCGCCGAGCCGGCAGGGCACGATCATCTATCCCGGCTTTAGCGGGGGCGTGCTGTGGGGCGGCGTCAGCTATGACCCCGAAAGGAATTGGCTCTACGTCAACTCGAACGAGACCACGAACTTCTGTACGGTTGTCGACGCCAAGCCCGACGACCCGTTCCGTTTCAACCACGAGGGCTACATCCGATTCCTCGATCACGAAGGCTACCCGGGCATCAAGCCTCCCTGGGGGCGGATGAACGCGATCGACCTCTCGACCGGCGAGTTCGTGTGGCGCAGGGTCCTGGGTGAGCACGCGGAACTCACGGCTCGGGGCGTCCCTCAGACGGGGACGCTCAGCTTCGGTGGATCGGTCGCCACTGCCGGCGGGTTGGTTTTCATTGGCGCGACGGCCGATCAGAAGTTTCGGGCCTTTGACTCTCTCACTGGTGACGTCGTTTGGGAGACGACGCTCGAAGCCGGTGCGAACGCGACGCCCTGCACTTATGAAGTGGGCGGCAAGCAGTACATCGTTGTCGCGGCCGGCGGAGGCCGGAGTAAGGTGCGCACGAAGTCGGGCGACGAGATCGCGGCGTTTGCGTTGGGTTGAGTAGGGGACTGGGAACGAGAATTGGTCACGGTTGGTTGGACCGGGCATCAGAGGATGCGCGTGGACCTCAGAACCGAGGAATCGGTTCTCGGCAAGCCGAGAGGCTTGCGCCACGCGCTGCGGCTCCAGTATCCCGGCGTCTCGCCCCAGCCGGCGCCATCAATGACAGCCGTGGCTCCAGTCGGTGGTATGTCACGGGAAATCCCAATCCGGCTTGGCGTGTCGTCTTGTCTACTCGGCGAGCGCGTTCGCTACGACGGTGGCCATAAGAGGGACGCCTACCTGGTCGAGCAACTTGGCGAGTTCGTCGAGTGGGTACTGGTGTGTCCGGAAATCGAGATCGGGTTGGACGTGCCGCGCGAGACGATTCAACTCGAGCTGTCGGGTCAACTTGAGCACTCGGGCGGCGGGATGATCCGTTTGCTGGGAACCGATTCGCGGACCGACCACACAGAGGAGATGCGGGGCTGGGCGAGGCGGCAGCTCGCCGAGCTAGAGGAGCAATCGATCGCCGGCTACGTTCTCAAGAGCCGATCGCCGAGTTGTGGTGTCGAGAGCGTGCCGGTGATTGCCGAGGACGGCGTTTCCAAGCCGGTGGGGCGAGGAATCTTCGCCGCCGAATTGATTGAACGTTTCCCTCATCTTCCCGTCGAGGAGGAAAGCGGCTTGGAAGATCAGGATCGACGGGAGAGCTTTTTGGAACGAGTGTTCGCCTATGTCCGGCTGCGGTCTTTGTTCGCGGGCCGATGGCGGCGGCGCGACGCGGTCACGTTTCACACCCGGCACGAGCTCCAGCTCCGGGCGCATTCCCCCAAGCTCTACGCCGACCTCGGACGGCTGGTGGCGCGAATCGCCGACTTGGAGCGGCAGCAATTCCTTACCGCATACGAGGCCCTGTTCATGGAAGCGTTGCGGACACCGGCGACGCGGGGCAAGCATGCTAACGTCTTGCGGCACGTGATGGGGCATGTTCGTCCCCACTTGGATGCGGGCGAGCGCAGGGAATTGCTTGCCCGGATTGATGAGTTTCACAACGGATTGAGCGCGCTGGCGGTTCCACTCGGGTTGATGCAAGGCTGCGTTCGCCGCCTCGAAATACCGTATCTTCAGGAACAGTCTTACCTCGCGCCCGATCCCCGGGAGTGGGAGTTGCGATCACGAATCGTAGCGGCGTAGCGTGCTACGCCCAGAACGCCCAGAAGGGAATCTACCCCCGTGATGCCGCAACGCGGTATCCTTTCACGATTATTGAACGGCCAGAGGGGTCCTCATGAGCACGATGCGCCTGCGTGAAATGACATCCGACGACCGGCATGAAGTCGCCGAGCTGATCTACGCCTCGATCAACACGTGGTATCAGCTTCGGGGCATGCCGCAGATCTTTCGAGGCGGCCCGCAGGTGACCGAGGTGTTTTACGACGTCTACAGCGTTGTGGACCCGGGCTGCGGCATCGTTGCCGAACACACCGAGACCGGCCGGCTCACGGGCTCGTGCTACTACCACCCGCGCCCGCGGCATGTGTCGCTCGGCATCATGAATGTGCACCCAAACTACTTCGGCCAAGGCGTCGGCCGCGAACTGCTGCGGTTCATCATCGACTACACTGACAGCCACGGCTACAAGGCCCTGCGGCTGACGCAGAGCGCCCTCAACCTCGATTCATTCTCGCTCTACAACAAGGCGGGCTTCGTCCCACGCTACGCCTACCAGGACATGATGCTCGCCGTACCGAAGGACGGCATCCAGCAGTCGGCCGCCGGGTCGGAGCGCGTCCGCGACGCCACGCTCGATGACATCGAAGCCATGGCGGCGCTCGAGATGGAAGTAAGCGGGATCACGCGTGAGCAGGACTACCGCTATCTGATCGAGAACGCTCTCGGTGTTTGGCACTTGTCGGTTTTCGAGGGTACGAACGGGGCCATCGAGGGATTCCTGGCGTCGTGCGGACACCAGGCGATGAACATGGCCGGGCCCGGCGTGATGCGAACCGAAGAGCAGGCGGCAGCGCTGATTCTACGCGAGCTTGACCGGCACCGCGGGCGCATGCCGGTGTTCTTGATACCGGTCGAGAAGGAAAAGCTGGTCCGACAGGCCTACGAATGGGGCGCGCGCAACTGCGAGCTGCATTTCTGCCAGGTGCGGGGCGAGTTCCAACCTTTCCAAGGCGTCAACATGCCCACGTTTCTACCGGAAACGGGTTGATTTCACCTTTCGACTTGGAGCGATTTGTCAAGCTGACGGCGGTCATGCGGTCAGGAACCGGCCGGCTGTATCAAGAAAAGCCGCCGGAGTCACGATACGCAGCCCCGTGCGCTTCGTAACCTCGGTGTTGAAGTGGGAGACGTTGCTGGTCAGCAGCCAGTCGGGCTTCGCCTTGGTTGCAGCCGCGATGACCGGTACGTCGTTGGTGTGGCGAATCAGTTTGCGTGCATCCTGGAACTCGATTGCCGAAACGTGGGGAATGCGCTCTACTCTCAGACGTTGCAGCAAGAATTGCAGATCGTCCAAGAGGCGCTGCCGGCCGCCATAGCCGATGCCAAACTTGGCGGCAATCGCCCGCTCGGTTTCCTCGACGACCACCTCTGCCACAACGAAATTGAGAAGAGCCGCTCGACCGAGGATTAGGACTCCGCGCGAGGCGCTCCAGGGTGCCACGAGGCCCTCGATCAGCACGCAACTGTCCGGGAAGATACGGGGCGTCTTCAACCAGTGTTCTTCCGAGCAGCGCGCTTCGTTTTGGGCGAAGAGGATTGGCGCTTAGGCGCTTTGGAAGCCGGTTGCTGAGAGAGGTAGCGCTCTTCGACAATCTTCTCGCGCTCGATGAGCGCCTGGGCCTGTAGGTCTTCCAGAGATACCCCGGCACCCTTCATTGCCTCTTCGAGACGGATACAGATCGACTCCAGCACAGCGTCATGCGGAGCCAGAACCAGAGCCTCACCCATGGTCACGGCCATCACGGTCCCACCGCGCGAGAGGGCGTGTTCCTTTCTGAACTCATTCGGAATCGTGATCTGACCGTTCTGGCCCACATGGAGTACTGCCGCCGACGAACGCTTAGTCATATCATCTCTCCAATTCCATTCTAGCAGATTCTACATAATCCGTAACATAGGATATTCGTAGGTTGTGACCGTGGCCTGCCGCCGGGATCCCGCAGGCGCTTGGGAGGGTCACCGAACCACAGTCTTGGCCGCCGCCAAATTGTCGAAGCGGTCGTAGACGCGGACGGCGACGGTGTGCTCGCCTTCCTCGACCGGGGACGTCGAGAAATCGAACGACAGCTCTTTCGAGTCAAACAGCCGCGAGGAGGGAAGCACCGGCTCCCAGTCACCTCCGTCGAGCGAGTACTCGGCTTTGCGAATCACGGAAACCTGATCCGTGGCTTGCAATTGAACCCGCAGACGATCCCCTGCGCGGCTCGCCTGCATCCCGTCGATCGCGGGGGCGGTGTTGTCGATCGCGAACGCATCGCTGACCTTGGAATGGGTGGCGGCTTCCGAAGCGGGATTCGAAGGCGCGTCCGAGGCGGTGACGCGCACACGATACAGCCCGTCGGCAAACGACGTCGCGTCCCAGTCGTGATGGCCGGCAGTCACCTTCTCTTCCAGTAACTTCCAATTCTGCTCGCCCTCGCCGCGGATCTGGAGCTTGAACTCCAACTCGTCGCCGTTACCGTCCTCGGCGAGCCAGCGAACGCCAACCCGTCCCTTGGCGGGCCGCAGGGCCTGGCCCGCTTGGGGGGGGCTGTTCGTGCGGGTGACCCGAGGGAGTTGGCGCCCGAGCGGCGGCAGCATCAGGTTCTTCGACACCACGGTGCGAGGTTTCGTCGGGAACTTGTAGTTGGGGGCGGTCGCCTCAATCTCGACGACCATCGGGGGCGTATTCTTCGGCAG
>JAKZVK010000737.1:0-4116 GCA_047516085.1 Bryobacterales bacterium | reverse complement strand
CGCGTCAGGGCAAGAAGCAATAACAGGATCGAGAAGCCCACCAGGAACGCGCCCTCATGGATGTCTCTCGCGACGATGAGTACGGCCCCGGCCCCGCAACCGGCGACGGAGAAAGGCCGGCACCCGAACTTCACGGCCAGCAGGAAGAACTCGCGCAGACAGAGCAGGGCAACGAGTGCCAGGACCACCCAAACCACAAGCGGCGGGGCATAGAAAGTGACAGCGGTGACGAGGGGAATTAGCAGCAGGGCCGTGAGGACCCGCTTCATTCGACGTAGCCGCTCAACGGAGGCGCGTCAGCCTCGTCGGCCGCGCCTTCGCCACGCTGTGACGCCGTCACGCCGACCAACTCGGCCGCTGGTTCCGGCTCCTCCATCGAGTGCCCCAAACCGCCGTAGCGCCGCTCGCGCTTCTGATAGTCGAGAAGCGCGTGAAGCAGATCGACGGTGCGGAAGTCGGGCCACAACTGCTCGGTGACCCAGATTTCCGCGTAGGCGATTTGCCACAGCAGAAAGTTGCTGATCCGCATCTCACCGGAGGTTCGGATCAGCAGGTCCGGGTCGGGCAACCCGGCGGTGTACAGCTCGTTGCTGAGGGTCTCCTCGTCGACTTGCAAAGGAGTATCGAGTTGGCGAGCGCGGGCGAGCAGCGAATTGACAGCATCGACCAGCTCGGCACGGCCTCCGTAGTTCAGCGCCACGTTGAGGCGCAGGCCTGAGTTCGCGGACGTTTCCACGATTGCGTAGTCGAGGTCGTTCTGGACGTTCTCCGGCAGTTGGTCGATACGACCGATGACCTGGAAGCGAACGTTGTTCCTCTTCAGAGAGGGCAGCTCGCGGTGCAGGTAATGGCGTAGCAGGTCCCACAGGGTCTCGACTTCCGAGCGTGGCCGCTTCCAGTTCTCGACTGAAAAGGCGTACAGCGTGAGGGCATCGAGGTTCAGACGGCAGCAAGCTTCGATGATCTCGCGCACGGATTTGACGCCGGCGCGATGTCCGGCGACGCGCGGCAGGTGACGCCGACGCGCCCAGCGGCCGTTGCCGTCCATGATGACCGCGATATGGCGAGGGAAGGTGCTCGGGTCGAGCGCCGAGGCGAGTTGGGCTTCCTCGCTTCCCGGTTTTGCCCAGTCGAGAAAATCCTGCATGCTGTTGTGTTTCTTGACTATCGTACAACGTCGCTCGGCCCGGCGTCTAGAATGGGGGGTTGGCTGGTGGTGCGGCGGTAGGCCGGCGGTGGGTTGTGTCGTGCTCAAGACTCGTTGGTAGGGCTCGAAGGAAACCGGCGGGTTTTTGCTGTGCCAGGTTGATGGGACGGGAACGGCTCAAACGCCCCTGCCGCTGCCGGGGCTAAAGACGGTCCGGAAGGCGCAGGTATGGGTTTGGGAGCGGGCTACTGACGGCCGCAAATGAGTGGCTCGGCGGGGCCAGCTACGACTCAGAGCCCCAGGCGTTAGCCTACGTTGAGATGCTTCAAGATGACGAGAGGGTCGCTTCCCTAGAAACGTCATGCACGAACGCGACCGCTCAACGCGGGCTCACGCCCGCGGCTCTGAGTGGCGGTTCGGGCGTCATCTAGGGCTAGAACGATAGAATTACGACCGTGAGGGAAAGCACGATCATGACCGCGACCGTCGCGTACGACACCAGGTTGAATAGGGGGGTGTTCACCCATTTGCCCATCAGCTCGCGACGATTGGCCAGCACCAGCATCAGAATCAAGATCACCGGCAACAGAACGCCGTTGAGCACCTGCGAAAGCAGAATCATGCGTACCAGCGGGAAATCCGGCCATAGAACGACGCCGGCGCCAACCACCACCAACAGCGTGTAGAGCCAGTAAAAGAAGGGCGCCTCTTGGAAGCGATGATTCACTCCCGATTCAAACCCCAATCCCTCGCACACCGAGTAAGCGGTCGAGAGCGGCAGGATGGTCGCTGCCAGCAGCGAAGCGTTGAACAGCCCCGCGGCGAACAGGGCGTAGGCATAAGGCCCCAGCGGCTGCAGCGCCAGCGCCGCTTCGGCGGCGTCACGGATCTCGCGCGGCCCCGCCGACCAGATCGCCCCCGCGGCGCACACGATGATGAAGAACTTGATGAAAGCCATCGCCACGCAGCCGACGATCACTTCCGCGCGTGACTCGGCGTATTGCTTGACATCGACGCCCTTCTCGACGATCGCCGCCTGCAAGTAGAACTGCATCCACGGAGCGACGGAGGTACCGACGAGCCCGACCAGGATGGCCAGGTAGGGCCCGTCAAACAAGATCACCGGTGTTACGCTGGCGTGAAGAGCCTCGGACCAGTCGGGTTTGATCAAGAAGGCTGAGACCACGTAGGCCACGTAAAACACACTCGCCACGAGGAAGATCTTCTCGACGCTTCGGTAGGTGCCCTTGACCACCAATACCCATACCAGCGCCGCTCCCAGCGGAATCGAGATATAGCGGCTGACGCCGAAGATCTCGAGCGAACCGGCAATCCCAGCAAAGTTGGCCGTGACGTTCGTGAAGTTCACCACCAGCAGCGCGGCCATGACGACGAACGTGGTCCGCAGTCCGAACTCTTCGCGTATCAGGTCGGACAATCCCTTGCCCGTTACCGCGCCCATGCGCGAGCACATGACCTGGGTGACGATGAGAATGAGTGTCACCGGCAGCATCGTCCACAGTGGAACGTAGCCGAATCGCGCGCCGGCTTCGGAATAGGTGAAGATGCCGCCCGCGTCGTTGTCGACAACAGCCGTGATGAAGCCGGGCCCCAAGACGGCCAGGAAGACGATCGCATGCGTGCGCAAGTTCTTCAGCTTCTTCAGCATGAGATCGGCCCGATGTCCGCGGGGTCAGTCTTCGGGGTGGAGGACGCTGATCACATCGTCGGCCGTGATCACGCCGCACAACTCGCCGTCCTCGTCGACCACGGGGAGCGCGAACAGGTTGTATTTGTCGAACAGCTCGACGACGTGCTCGCGATCGTCGTCGAGTTGGACTTGCAGCGTTTCGAGAAAGGTGAGCGCTCGCAGCGGAAGGTCGTCGGCCGCGGTGAAGAGCCGGGCCACCGCAACGGCACCGACGAGGTTCTTTTGCTTGTCGATCAAGAAGATGTGCGTTAGCATTTTGAGCAGTTCTTGGTTGCCGCGCATCGCTTCGACGGCGTCACGCACCCGCGCGTCTTCATGCACGGCGATGTAGCGGTTGTTCATCATGCCGCCCGCCGTCTCGGGGTCGTATTCGAGCAGCTCTTCGACCTCGGCGGCGGGGACCTGCTCCATGTCCTTGAGGATCTCCTGGCTCTCCTCCTCTTCGAGGGCGTTGAGCAAGTCGGCGGCGGAGTCGGGGTCCATCTCCTCGACGATGTCGGCGGCGCGCTCTTTGTCAAGGGACTTGAGGATCGTGACCTGGATCTTCCGGTTGACCTCGGTGAGGGCGTCGGCGGCGATCTTGTCGTCGAGGGTTTCGAACAGCGCTTCGCGCTCGGCCGGCGCCAGCTCTTCGGCGATGTCAGCGAGGTCGGCGGGGTGAAGCTGCCCGAGGCGATGGTGAGAGATGCGGAGCTTGAGGCGCCGTCGCGCGTCGGGCTCGACGATATTGCAGTACTCCCACGGGATGGCGTTCGGCCGGATGCGTTGCTGCACGCGCCGGATGACGCTGTTGGGCAGCAGTCCCTCGGTCAGGCGCCGGAACACGCCCTGCAAACCCACGCCGACATCATGGACCCACAGCTCGTCACGGTAGGCGGTATGCTCGATACGGAGCGAGAGGTCGTTGACGCGAACGACCTTGCGTCCGTTCACATCGACGATCTGCTGATCGAGTAGGTCTTCGGACAACAGCAGATGCGAATCGTCGGGGTAGAACGGAACGAAACGGTCATCCGAGAGACGGATACCGTCAAGGGAGATGGAGGCGACTTGGTCGTAGCGCGCCACGAAGCGCGTGCGACGGCCCACCACGAAGCGCGAGATCCGGCGTGGATGCTCGCTCGGGGTAATCGCCACGTCGCGCACCCGCCCGACCACTTGGCCGTTGGGCGCAACGACACGCATGCCCGTCAGCTCGGTGAGGTAGAGCATGCGGTCCACGTCGATGGAGGCGGTGGCCATCGTCGATCCCTAGGGC
>JAKZVK010000736.1:0-8548 GCA_047516085.1 Bryobacterales bacterium | reverse complement strand
ATCCCACAGTGTCTCCGATTGTCGAGATGATGTCCGAGCACGGCAACGCTGAGTCCGACCGCGCGCCAATTCGCTACATCCGCCACAGCTTGGGTGGCCGCTATACGAAGAGTACCTTGCAGTGGCTGTGGAAGACCGGCGCGCAGGTCGGCGTCGTTGCCAGCACCGACGACCATCTCGGCAACCCGGGTGCGTACGGGCAGGGACTGGCCGCCGTCTATGCCGAGTCGTTGACGCGCGAAGGGATCATGGAGGCGCTCAAGGCACGCCGCACCTACGCGGTCAATGCCGACCGCATCGAGCTAGACGTTCGGCTGAATGGCCGCTGGATGGGCGAGACGATCGGCCCGGCAGCGAGGCGAAACATCCGAGTGCGCGTCACCGGCGAGGACGTGATCGATCGGGTCGAAGTGCTCAAGAACAATCGCGTGATTCACCGTGAGCACCCCGTGGACGGCGAACCAGGCGAGGCGAGTTGGTCGGAGCCCGTGCTGCTGCGTATCGAGTACGGCTGGGGTCCCTGGGCGGCCTTCGACATGGCGCGAACGGCCGACTGGAATTTCAAGATCGAGGTACGCAACGGCAAGCTGCTCGGCGTGTCGCCGCACTTCCAATCACGTCCGTTTGACGAGGAGCGCCGAAACAAGGTGACGTCCGTCAGCGACACCTCCTGCGAGGTCGTCTCGTTCACCTCGCGAGCGGGCGCCTACGAGGAAAAGCCCACCAACGACGTGGTCCTCGAGATTCAGGGGTCACCCGAGACAGAGGTCGTGCTGTCGCTGACCAAACCGGCGGAACATACGTTCACAAAGTCGTTGAACGACCTGGCGGAGTCGACCGAGATCTTCTTCACCGGTGAGTTCTCATCGGAGTCGGTGATGTTCCACCGCGTTGCGTTCGCGGAAAACTATCGAACCGAGTTCACGTTTGTCGACGAGAGCGACGTGCGGAGTACGGATTGGTATCAAGTACGCGTGGCGCAGACGAACGAGAGCTACGCCTGGTCGAGCCCGATCTGGGTCGGCGGCGAGCAGTGAGTAGTAGACCAGTCGCCCACGCGCGACTCAGAGCCGCGGGCGTGAGCCCGCGCTGAAGTGCCTCAAGCTCACGGTGTCGCCTCTAGGCCGAAGAAACGCAGACCAGGTGCCGGTCACAACTTGTTGTCGTCTGTCCCCGGTGAAACTGATGCCGGCGGAAGCGGCTCAGCGCAAGCTGACGCTTGCGGCTCTGACTCATCATTGTTGCCGCAAAGGCGTTTCGCGAATCCCGCACCACTTTGCGGCGGGTTCAGCTGCCCAAGAAGCGAGGCCGTGGGCGGCTAGCGCCTCAGTAGCGCTAGGATCTCTTGCAGTTCTTTCTTGATCCCGCCGAGGTCGGGTGAGCCTTCTGTGGAAAGCGGAGGGACGACGAACGGTAGGGCGGATTGCTCTTTGGGCTTGGGTTTCTTCTTTTGCTTCGCCCGGTCGCGTATCGCCTTGCGCGCGCCGGCAATCGTGTAGCCCTCGTCGTACAGGAGACGCTTGATCTCGAGCACTGTCTCGACGTCTTTGCGTCGGTACTGGCGTTGGCCGTTCGAAGACTTCTTCGGCGCGAGAGAAGGGAATTCGCCTTCCCAGAACCGCAGTACGTAGGTTTCGATGCCCGTGAGCTGGCTCACGTCGCCGATGCGAAAGAACAGTCGATCCGGAATCTGCGGCGTCTGCGGCTCGCCCATGCCCCGACTATCGTAACAAACCGTCACACCGTAGTCGGACGTGGTGATGTCCTCTCGGAAGCATCACGGCCCACTGGTTCTTGGCAGGGTTCTTGGCGGCGAGGACCTTTAGATCCACGGGCTGGTGGTCAACGAGGATCGTACTTGGATGCACGTCGACAAGGGCGATGGCACGGCTGGCGGAGTCATAGCGGAACTCGATCCCGTCCTCGGTGACTTGTGCATCGAGAAGATCGCCGGTCAGGCGCAACAGCCGCATCGGCGGTACGGCATCGCTGGGCCCAAGGCGATGCTTGCCCGGCGGAAACCACGCCGTCGCCCCGTCGGTCACGGGCCAACTTCGACCGTTGACGCGAACCGACCCCGGCCAGTTAACGCCGAACGGCTGGTCGCTCTCGACCCACCACTGATCGGCGGCCTCATCACGCCCGTCCTTCGCCTTGACGCTTGCCGCCGCGAAGGGCAACAGACCCCGGTCGGGACGCGAGATCGAGTGTTCGAAGTAAAGCATAACGCGCGAGAACGCCTGTCCGGAAAGCCGCAAAAGCTGAAACAGCTCGACGCCTACTTGTTTCTTGGTCGGGTAGGTTTGTTGATAGCGCTCGACGATGTTGATGTCGATCGCCAGCCGCCTGGGGTCACGCGCGAGGGGAGCGTAGCGGCGCGCGATCTCGACGTAGCGCTCAGGACCCAGGTCCCACAGCGTTGCCGGGTCTTCCACAACCAACGTAAAGTCGTGCTGCTCGGCCAGAGGCAGCAGGGCGGCGGCATCAGCGCCGAGATACTCCCGCATGCGGGTGTCGAAGCGGTCGTCGATCTGTGTCAACGCGAGGTCCAGCTCGGGACGCGCATCGCGGACCACCTCGATCCACTGTTGCTGTAGGCGCAAGGCGAGGCCAGCGCGATAGTCGGCAAACTGCTCCCAGGCCTCCCGGTTGCGGTCCCAGAAATAGGGCGAGGCGGGATCGAAAAGCAGTACCGGATCAAAGCCCGCTCGGCCGCGCCATTCTTCGCGCACGTAGCTGTTCATGGGCGTGAAGCGTGCCGGGTTCGACGGTCCGTGGAGGGACTCGAAGTAGAGTTCCGCCAGGTTTACGCCGTCCCAGTCGAAACGCTCGAGCAAGCCCCGAACCCCCTGCTCGACGCGATCGAAGCAACGTGGCTCGGCAAGGTTGACGAGCTTGCGCCAGTCGAGCTGCGCGTCGTCGAGCGTGGCGGTCTTCTCACGGCATTCGGGGTGACGGTGCCAGAACTCTTCGCTGACATGCGGCAGCTCGAGCCACGCGTAGACGAGGATGCCCTGCCGGTGGCACTCTTCGATGAGTTGGCGCAGGTAGGCAATGCTTGTCTCGTCCGGCTCATGCCCGTCGGTTTCATAGAAGTGCCAGGCGCTCACGTGCAAAGCGGCCGCTCCGGCTTGCCGCCAGCGGCGGGCCATGTAGGCCAAGTCGACGCGCGTTCGGTAGGAGTAGTCGAAGAACAACCAGGTGCGGTCGCCGCGAAACGGCAGCGTGACGCCCAGGTCGACCAGTGCGTGAATCAGATAAGGAAAGCGTTCGTAGCCCTGTTGGCCGGGAGGCAGGATGCTCCAGAGCAGTCCACCCCCGGAGCGGCGCAAGCCGGCGACGAGCGGCGCGCCGCTGTGCTTTTCGCGAACGAAGACTTCAGCGGCACCGGGCAGAGTGTAGACGGGAACCTCGGTTGGCTCTTCCCAAAAAATCGGAAGCTTGGGCGCTCGCCGATCGAGCACGCTCGCTACCAGGACGCTCTTGTCGCTGGGCTGGAAGCCCGCTTCGCGGGCAGCGGGCGAGTCGCCGACGACGATTCGAAAGCGGGTTGCGGATCGCGTGGCTTGCAGTCCGACACTGGAGAGCGCCGGTTGCCAGAGGGAAGGCTCATCCACCTGGACGGCCAGGTTGGGCAGGTGCGGTTCGCCCGGTGTGCGCGCCGGCAGCATAGCAGCCGTCCACAGCAAGACACACGCGAACCGGAAAACCTTGTCGGGAGTGAGCATCCCTACCTCGCGAACGAGTACCACAAACCCACCCGCACATCCCAGTAATTGGGCCGGCGTGGGTTGAAGCGATTCTCCAGATGCACGCCGCGCACGATGTTGACCGAGAGGTCCAGGGGTGGCGACACCCCGGGGACGCGCAGGCGAACGCCCGGACCAAACTCGGCATAGTTCGCCCAGTATTGCCGCTTGGTGTCGGCCGTGAGGTTGAGGTTGAAGTACACCTTGGCGTTGAGGCCGCCGCGCGGCGCGGGCCGGTAACCCGGACGCAGTTGCCAGTACCCGACCACGTTGTCGTCGAGCCGGCTCACGTAGACCCCGTCAACGTTCGTCTCGATGAACTTGCCCGACCAGCGGTTGGCCAGCGTCGGGCCCGCGGCCCGAAAGAAGTTGATGCCGCCGCGGTAGTCGGGCCCGGCGCGGGGCACGCCCGGCGGACGCTCACCCAAATAGTTGAACGCCTCGCCCGCCTCGGCCCACAAGGTCACGCCGCGGCGCGTCGGTGTTCGCACGCCTAATCCCGCGATCAGTGAGCTTTCCGAGAGGAACTGTGGAACGAGTTCGGCCGTTTGCTGCCGTGCGTCTCCGATGAATCGCAGCGACAGATACGGCCGCAGCGGCAAGCGTCCCAGTCGAAACTCCGTCTTGAGCTGCGAGTATAGGAAGGTGTTCTTGTATCGGGAGGAGACGAAGGGGAACGTCCACAACGTTGTCGTCACTCGCCGGAACTGCGGCTTGAGGTTCTCGTACGACTGCCGCGCCTGTTCCGCGATCGCTGAGTCCGAACTGGCCGAGGCGATTCGAAACCACCTGAACGCCTCGCGGTCTTGCCTGAGCAGGTTGTGAACGACACCGAGCTTCAGAGCCACCGTATGGGCGCCGGGGTTGATTTCGTACGCGCGAAGGAACTCGTGCTGGGCGTCTTTGAGATAGCTGGCGCGCAGGCTCTTCTCACCGAGGTCACGGTGCGGCTTGGCTTTCGCCTCGTTGATGTGCCGCAACGTCTCTTGGGCCCGTTCAGCTACGCCATCGTCGGGACTCTGGCGCGCTTTTTCGAGCAGCCGAACCGCCGCTTCTTCGTTTCGCCGCTCGAGGTACAAGAAGGCCAACTGGCTGGCGGACAGGAGGTCGTTGGGTTTCTGGCGAACGATGATCTCGAACTCCTTGCGGGCCTCCTCGGTGTTGCCGACCTCGAGCTGCAAGTAGGCGAGGTCGCGACGCAGCTCCGTGTCCTCGTAGTGCAACTCGAGGGCGCGGCGAAATTCCGATGCATAGGGGTAGCGCGCCGGGAGCTTCTCCTTGGCGGCTTCAGCGATGCGGGTGTCCTTCGACCGAGACGCCAACAGCCACGCGCCCACCGCGGCTTCGGGGTCGCCGGCCGCGTCCCGGGAGCGCGCCAGCTTGAGCAAGATTTCGTCCCGCGGCTGGTCAGACGGCACGATCCAGGCGGCCAGATAGTGATCGACGGCCTTCTCCGGTTGCCCGTGCTTCTCATAGAGGCCGGCCAGTTCGAGCTGCGCCGAGCGGTTGAACGGATCGTCCTCAACGACCTTCTTCCAGCGGGCGATGCCCTCGCTCCACTCGCGGTCGATTCCCTCCAAGGCATTGCGCGCGGTCTCGCGGACCTCAGCATCGGGGTCCTCCCGCAGAGAGCCGAACAACTCGAAGGCCCGCCGTTGTTCGCCGGTTTCGTACGAGAGGAACGCCAGCTCCAGCGAAGCCCGCCGGTCGCGGGGATCGAGTTCCACGGCTTGCGTGAACATCTCGCGCGCCCACTCGCTCTCCCCAACCTTGAGGTATGTGTAGCCGAGGTCTTTGCGGATCGACGCCAGCAGCGGGGCCTCCTGTACGGCTTTGCGGAAGTGGACGATCGCGGTGTCGTAGTCCTCTTCGTGCAGCGCGCGGTAGGCGTCTTCGAGAGGCTCGCGTGCCGGGTTCGTCTCGGCAGCGGGCTCAGCCGGTGTTTCGGACGGCGTCGGAAGAATGCCTAGCGCTCGTTCGGCCGTCAGCCGTTCTGCCTCATCCCCGTTGGCAGCCACACGCTGGAAGAGCGCCGCTGCCTGATCGATGTTGCCTGTTCGCTGATAGGAGAACGCCAGATCCAGCGTGGCCTGTTGGTCCCGCGGGTTGAGCTGCAAGACGTAACGGAAGACGCCCTGCGCGGTCTGCTCGTCCGTTGTCTTCAGATAGGTGTAGGCGAGTTCTTTGTGGACCGACACCCGTGCCGGCGCCATCCTAGCGGCCGATTCGAATTGCTCAATCGCGTGGGATAGCTCGCCGGACCGCAGGGCTACGTAACCCTCTGCGAGAGCTTGTTCGAGAGGATCGTGAGCTGGATCCAGCGACTGTGCGGCTAACGGCGAGCACGCAAGCAGCAGTACCGTAAGAAGCGCTGCCACGTTAAGGGGTGGGGGACGTCTATCATCAAATCACACGTACGCGGGAAAAGCAACATAATATCAGATAAACTTCACGGATTTAACGTTGACTTTATGTCGCGCTCAGCGGGCCCCATAGGCCCCACACAGCGCATAGCCGTCTCGACCCAAACTCAGAGCCGAAGGCGTGAGCCTGCGTTGAGCTGGGTCTTCTTGGGCATGGATTGGCCCGACGAAGTGCTCTCCCGAGGGACTCTCGTCGAAAAGATTAAGCGAGTCCACGGCCGCTCAGACGGGCAGGCCACACCCAAAGGCTCGCTCGATCCCGTCCTGGTTCGTCTGCTGAAGCAGTGGCCTGCCAGCACCTCCGAAGAGACCATCGAAGCCCTTACGTGGCTCTAGCACCCGATGGTTCCACCCTAACGGCGAAGGGTTGCCTCGCCAAGGGGATCCAGGATCTAAATAGGTTGTCCCTCTTATCAACGACTACTTGTACGCGATCCCCGCGCTTGCCGGCCCGGCAAGGGACAGCACATCGAAGCGCGAGAATCCCACCTCTCTGCACCAGCCGTGGAAGTCCGCAGCCGTGAAGTCGAACGCGTCACCGAACTCGACGAGCATGTTCAGGGACATCAGGAGCCCGAAGACGTTCTCGCGGCGTGCATCATCGATCAGGTTCTCGACAACAATGAACGCGCCGCCTTCAGGCAAGGCGTTGTATGCACTTCGGATCAGCTGCATCTTCTTCTCGAGGTTCCAGTCGTGCAGAATCATCCCCATCGTTATCACATCAGCCTTGGGCAGAGGGTCCTGGAAGAAGTCTCCGCCGACCGCCTCGATTCGATCACTCAGCCCTGCCGCTTCGATGTGATTGCGGGCGATCGGTGCGACCACTGGTAGGTCGAACGACGTGCAGAGAAGGTGCGGGTGCTCGCGAGCTACCATCCTGCTGAGTTGTGCCGTCGCTCCGCCTACATCACACAGAGTCTTGTAACCGGA
The DNA here is from genome assembly GCA_047516085.1 of Bryobacterales bacterium. Lineage (GTDB taxonomy): Bacteria > Acidobacteriota > Terriglobia > Bryobacterales > UBA6623 > JAKZVK01. The sequence continues at coordinate 1,443 of JAKZVK010000736.1, read as the reverse complement.
GAAGTCGAATTTCTGGGCCAATGCCTGGAAATTACCGGCGGAAATTCCAGTCATCGCGTTCAAGAAGCCCGCAAGGCCCTCGGGATCGTTATACAGTTCCTCGAAGACGGACCGCCCTGTCTCCTTGACTTCGGTCTGCGCCTCACCGGTACGAAGTGCCTCGCCGAGATTATCCCAGTAGCGATATGACCGCGCGTTGAACATCTCCAGGATGCCGCCGATGTAGGAAGGTTTCTTCTTATCGAGGAACGTATTCGTAGCCTCCGCGTTACCGTACCGCGAGCCGGGGCCGTCGCCGTCCCTTTCTAGGAAGTTCATCGCTACCAGAGCATCCAAGAAATCGGCAGTGGCTCGAGACGTAAGTTGCAAGGCCTCTTCGAGCTCCGCGGCCGTCATCGATCGTTCCGCAAGCCGAGTAAACACTTCGAACTCAACCGCGGTCAACAAGACCTTGGATGCCCAGAATCCTGAGCCGACCTGCATGATCTGTGAAGGAGTGATGTTTGGTTCCATGAAAACACTCGTTACTCGTGCCGGAGAGGCTCGAACGGAGTCTCAAATCATACCACGCGATGCGGAGTGTCAACTACGGTGGCAAGACCGTGGCAATGACGTCGCTTCCCAGAACCCCCGATCTTCGCGTCCGCTGCACGAAGCCCCTCAAGGCGCTATTCCCGCGACCTGAATAAGCCCTCGGTCGCACGAGCGGAACGCCTTCTGTAACGATCCGAAACAAGGCCAGGTCTTGCAGTCCGCCGACCGCGGAAACCGAGCCGTGGCCGTCAGGGAGTGCCCATGGGCCCCCGGTCCACCCAAAGGAATGAAAACCACTGGGTTTGCGACCGTGTGCGTGTGGCGTGGGCCTCCTGGCCTGCAAGCGTCGACCTCCGGGTCGATGTCTCCTCCGGGGCGACTACCGGCAACCTCTGGGTTTTCAACTCGAGCGGTCTGGCACGAACCCTGAATCCATCCTGGTCGCTCCCAGTCTGTATCGTCTCGCTCCCAGCCTGCATTGTCCTCGTGATCGGCACGCGCCTCGATCCTCCCGGCGGCCTACGGACGGATTGAGCCGGGTCCAACACCGGTTTACTTCTCCCCCGCCAGCAACGAGAATACTGAGATGGCCAAGGCATTCGCCGCGGTATCTTTGGCGGTATCTTTGATCGTGGTCCTAGCGGCCTTGGCCGGCGCCGCCGGAGGTCAGCCGCCCTCGCACACCGAAGTCTCCATCGACTCCGACCGCTTCCTCATCAACGGCAAGCACACCTACGAAGGCCGCACCTGGCGGGGCCACCGCATCGAGGGACTGCTCTTCAACTCGCGCATGGTGCAAGGTATCTTCGACGACCTCAACCCCGAGACGCGCGATCGCTGGGCCTACCCCGACACCGGACGTTGGGACGCCGTCCGCAACACGAGGGAGTTCGTGGCCGCGATGCCGGT
>JAKZVK010000735.1:0-3363 GCA_047516085.1 Bryobacterales bacterium | reverse complement strand
TTCGCCTCCGAGCCTGACATCGCCGACCCCGTCGCCATGGAGATCGACGAGGCCGGCCGCATCTACGTCGTCGAGAACTCGGGCTACCCGCTCAACACCGAGGGCGCGGTCGGCAAGGTCAAGCTGCTCGAGGACACCGACCACGACGGCCGTCCCGATCGTTCGACCACGTTTGTCGATGGGCTCACGATGCCCACCGGGGTCATGGCCTGGAAGAAAGGCATCCTCGTCACCGACGCCCCGAACGTCTGGTACTTCAGAGACGAAGACGGCGATGGACGCGCCGATGTTCGCGAAGTGATGCTGGCTGGCTTCCCGTTCAACAATCCACAACACACCGTCAGCAGCCCCTACTACGGCCTCGACAACTGGATCTACCTCTCCCACGAAGGCTACGGCCCCTCGACCGTGTTCGGCGACAAGTTCAACAATCCCGGCAGCGAGATCCACTATCCCGCTCATGCCGACTCGCCGCGCCTACCCGTCGAGCGGCGCAGCCTGCGGTTTCGGCCCGACTCGGGGGAGATCGACTACCTGGCCAATCAGTCGCAGTTCGGGTTGGCGTTCGACCGCTGGGGCCGCGTGTTCGTTCACAACAACTCCAATCACGTCCGGCACGAAGTCGTTGCCCCGCGCTACTTGTCGCGCAACCCGCACCTGCGCGTCGCGCGACCCTGGCAGGACATGTCCGACCATGGCAACCCCGCCAAGGTGTTCCCCATTACCGTCCGGCCACGCTTCGAAATCCTTTCGAACGTCGGCCAGTTCACTTCCGCCTGCGGACTCACGCTTTATCTCGGCGGCAAGTTCCCGCCGGCCTTTGAAAACGTTTCCTTCGTTGCGGAGCCGGTCCACAACCTCGTCCATCGCGATGTGTGGGAACCGCGAGGCGCGACGTTCACCGCCCGGCGCGCGCACGAGGAGCGGGAGTTTCTGGCCTCGACCGACCGCTGGTTTCGCCCTGTGAATTTCTATGTCGGGCCGGACGGCGCGCTCTACCTGCTCGACTACTACCGCGAGGTGATCGAGCATCCCGAGTGGACCTCGGCCGAGACGTACGAGTCCGAGGAACTCTACGACGGCAGCGGCCATGGGCGCATCTACCGCATCGTCCCCGAAGGAGGCCTGCCGCCCGTAGAGCGCTTCGACCTCGACGAACAGTCGGACCGCGAACTTGTGCAAAAGCTTGCCGATCCGAACATCTGGTGGCGGCGCACCGCGCAGCGCCTGTTGCTCGACCGCAACAGCGTCGGGTCGGTCGCGGATCTGACGATGTTGGCGGAACAGAGCCCCTCCGCAGTGGGCAGGCTGCATGCGCTATGGACGCTGGATGGGCTCGACCGCCTCGACCCTACGCTGATCTCCCTCGCGCTCGACGACCCCGAGGCAGGGGTACGCGAAAACGCAGTGCTGCTCGCCGAGTCGCGGCTGTCGTCGGCCCCATTGCTGATCGAGCGGATTCTCGGCATGGCGAACGACGCCGACCCGAGGGTCCGCTTCCAGGTGATGGCGACGCTTGGGGAGGTCGATTCGCCGCGGGCGCGGGAGATGCGTGACCGGCGGTTGTTCGAAGACATCGAAGACCCCTGGGCGCAGGTGGCGGCGCTTAGTTGGAAATCGGCGCAACCGGGTCAGATCTTCCGCCAGGCCATCGCCCGTCCGTCGCTGATCGCGAACGCGTCGCCGGCCAAAGCGCGCTTCTTCGAGCGGATCGCGAGCATGGTGGCGGCGAACCGTGAGTTTCCGGACCTCACCGTCGTCTTGTCGGAAGTCGCGAAGGCGCGTGGAGACGGGAACCTCTGGTGGCGCGATGCGAGCCTGAAAGGGTTGGCGCAAGGGCTCTCGGGTCACACCGGCGGTCTCGACTCCGGGCTTCAGCGACTCGTTCTGGGCCTGCTCGAAAGCGAACACGACTCCCTGCGCGAGGCAGCACTCGAGTTGCTGGCGGCCACTGGCCTGCAGCCAAACGCCGACCTCGACACGGCCATAGCCAAGGCTACCCGGCGCGCGGGCGACTCCAACGCCGATGCGCAGCAGCGATCCGACTCACTCCGCCTGCTCGCTTTGGGCGATCCGCAGCCGTACGAGCCTCTGCTCAAAGGGCTTATCGCGCCGGATGTGCCCGACTCCGTGCAGGTCGAAGCGGTCCGAGCCTTAGGAAAAATCGACGGCGAACCGGTGGCGGCATTCCTACTCGACAACTGGCGCAACTTTACAGGCGCGGTCCGCGCCGCGGCCGGGGAGGGCATGGCCCGCAACTCCGAGCGGCTCTCCATGCTGGTCGACGCGCTCGAGCGTGAGCAGATCCAAGTGTGGACGCTGTCATCCCGCGTCCGTCATCGCTTGATCATGCATCAAGACGTCAAGCTCCGCGAGCGCGCCCGGCGACTCATCGAGCGGCCCGCGGCCGAGCGCACGGAAGTGATCGAGCGCTACCAAGCCGCGCTCGACCTGGAGGGCGATGCTACGCGAGGCAAGGCCGTGTTCGAAGAGCACTGCTCAAAGTGTCACCAACTCAACGGCATCGGCAAAGAAGTTGGTCCCGACCTCGCGACCGTTCGCAGCCGCCCGTCGCAATACATTCTGGGCGACATTCTCTCGCCTAGCCGTTCGATCGAGCCTCAGTACGAGGCTTATGTGGTGGAGACCAGCGACGGGCGGACGCTCGATGGCGTGCTGGGTCCGCAGACGTCCGCCTCGATCACGCTCCGCCGCGAGGGCGGGGAAGAGGACATTGTCCGCCGCGACCAGATCAAGCGGCTGTACGCCACCGAACTCTCATCGATGCCCGACGATCTCGACAAGCAGATTAGTGTCGAGCTAATGGCCGACCTGATCCGCTACATCAAGACCACGCCATAGTCCACTGCCCGCGCAGACCGCTAGGCCCGGCAATGTAGGGGCGCGACAGCATGCCGTGCCCGGCGGCTGCGAACCCACCACTTGCCCCCAACACGGGCGCGGCATACCGTGCCCCTACTGTTCGGTTCACGGATTTTGCCGGCGCGGTGCTTGGCTAGTTAAGACGAAGCGCCACGCGCTTGCGTGCCACAACGCAGAAGCGTCGGAACGGCCGCGGCCACCAGTCACTGATCTGCTCCTCAATCTCGAAACCCGCGGCCTCCAGTTCCTTCGCCACCAGCGATGGCGGCGCGCCGTGTCCTCCGCGGTCCTCGGGAACGCCCTCAGGATGCGGGAGCCAGAAGTCAGAAGTTCCAGACATCGGGCTCGAAGTCGATCACGGCGAGCGCACCGCCCGGCTTGAGCGAGTCGTACAAGCTGCGGTTGATGGCCTCCGGATCGGTGAAGTGGTGATAGACCTTCGACATGAAGATCGCATCGCAGCATTCGGCGGGCAGGTTG
>JAKZVK010000734.1:0-9805 GCA_047516085.1 Bryobacterales bacterium | reverse complement strand
CGCGGACCGCAACGAGTTCCCACAGCCCGTGCGATGGCGTAAGATTGGGTTTGCCGAAAGCCCAGCCCATAGCTTGATCCCGCACAGGAGGCTCGACCCGCATGTCTCACTACCGGTTGTGTGTGCTTTTTTTCGTTTGTTCCGCCCTCTCGCTCGCCCAGCCCCTGGGGCTCCACGACGCCCTGGCGCGTCCGATCCTCGCGCCCCAGCAGCCGCTCGTCGAGGTACAGGCCTACACGGCCGCGAGCGTCCCGGTCTTGCCCACGTTTCGCACAGCCGCGGAGTGGCAAGCGTATGCCCGGCGTATCCGGGAAGAGACGCTGACCAAGGTTGTCTTTCGAGGCGAAGCCGCGCGCTGGCGGGACGCTGACACGCAGGTCAAGTGGCTCGAGACTATTCCCGGCGGCCCAGGCTATCGCATCAAGAAGCTGCGCTTCGAAGCCGTGCCGGGGCTATGGGTTTCCGCGCTGCTTTACGAGCCGGAGAGCCTGCAAGGCAAGGTGCCGGTGGTGCTCAACGTCAACGGACACGCGCGCACGGGCACGGCGACCGACTACAAGCAAGAACGCTGCATCAATCTCGTTAAGCGCGGCATGCTGGCGCTCAACGTCGAGTGGTTCGGTATGGGCCAGCTCAACACGCCCGGCTTCGCGCACGGCCGGCTCAACCAACTCGACCTGGCGGGCACGAGTGGCATCGCGCTTTTCTATCTGTCGATGAAGCGCTCCATCGACGTGCTGCTGTCCCACGAGAACGCCGACCCCGAGCGCGTGGCGGTGACGGGGCTCTCCGGCGGCGGCTGGCAGACGATCTTCATCAGCGCGCTCGACGAGCGCGTGCAGTTGGCGAACCCGGTGGCGGGCTACTCGAGTTTCGTGACCCGCGCGCAGTTCCCCGAGCCGGACCTGGGCGATTCCGAGCAGACGCCTTCCGACTTGGCGACTGTCGTCGACTACACGCACCTGACCGCGATGCGCGCGCCTCGGCCGACGTTGATTACCAACAACGCGCGCGACACCTGCTGCTTCCGCGCCGACTATGCGCTGGCGCCGCTGGTGCAGGCAGCGCGTCCAGCGTTTGCGCTTTTCGACAAGGAAGACAACCTTCGTAGCCACGTCAACTTCGATGCCGGCCACAACTATGGCCCTGACAACCGCGAGGCGTTTTACCGGTTGCTGCGCGATTTCTTCTACGGCGGCAGCAAAGACTTCTCCGCGAAAGAGATCCCCTCCGTCGAGGAGATCAAGACGGCGGAAGAGTTGCATGTCGAGTTGCCCGCTGACAATACGGACTTCCACAAGCTGGCTGTCGAGTTGAGCAAGACCTTGCCACGGGAATCCGATCTCCCGGCGAACCGAGCGGCGGCCCTCAAGTGGCAGAAAGCAAGCCGCGTACGGCTGCACGAGATCGTCGCGGCCAAAGACTTCGAGGTGGAAGCCGTCGAAGCCGGCAGCGAGAAGCAAGGCGATACCAACATCACCCGCTGGAAGATCAGGCTTGACGGCGAGTGGACCGTGCCCGCCGTCGAACTGTCGCGCGGTGAGCCGAACGGTACAGTACTTCTCTTAGGCGACGGCGGACGCGCCAGCTTGGCAGGCGAGGCGCGACGGCTGCTGGCCGAGGGGCGGCGCGTGGTGGCGGTCGACCCCTTCTACTTCGGCGAATCGCAGATCGAGAAGAAAGACTGGCTGTTCGCGATCTTGCTCGCCGCGCTGGGCGATCGGCCGCTGGGGATACAGGCGAGCCAGGTTGGGGCGGTGGCCTCGTGGTCGCGGCGGGAGCACGGCGAGCCGGTTCGCATCGTGGCCGCCGGGCCGCGAACCAGCTTGATCGCCCTCGTGGCCGCGGCGCTGGATCCCGAGCCGATCGCCGGCGTCGAGTTGCACGAGTCGCTCGGCAGTCTCAAGTAGATCCTCGATCGCGACCTGACAGCGCGGGACGTTCCCGAGATGTTTTGCTTCGGCCTGCTGGAAGCGTTCGACATCAAGCAACTGGTGGCTCTGGCCGCGCCCCGGCCGGTCACCTTTGCGGCCTCGACGAAGCGAATGCAAACAGACCTCAAAGGCTTGCGCTCCTACTACGGGATGCTCGGCGACGACTTCGATCCGCTGGCCGGCAACTAGGGAGAAACGACGGTAGTGTCTCAGTTTGAGTTTTCCGGAGAGGGCCCGGAGGACGGCGGGGCGTGATCGCGCGAATCTTTCACGGGTACCGACTGGAGGGTCGGGACGTGGCTGAAGCCGGCCGAGGAAGGACGTTCAAACGCCCTTCCAGCATGGTCGGGGCCGCTTAACCGGCCGTAAACGACCGGCCTACAACGCGCTCCGCGCGGAAGCCGCCTGAAGGCGACTTCGGCACGGCAGGAAGCGCATGGAGCGGAGTAAAGCTGAAACTCAAACACTACTGAAACGACACGCACGGAGGAGTGCACGAGTCATGCGAATGAAAGCCGCGTTGGCGCGCGAAGTGAATCAACTGACGATCGAGGAGATCGAGCTGGCCGATCCCAAAGACACCGAAGTGCTAGTGCGCATGCAGGCGGCCGGCGTGTGCCATTCGGACCTCCATACCTATCGCGGCGAGTTGCGCGCGACCCCGCCGCTGGTGCTGGGGCACGAGGGGGCGGGTATCGTCGAGGCGGTGGGTAGCCGGGTGAGCCGCGTCAAGAAGGGTGACCGCGTGATGGTCAACTGGCTGCCGGCTTGCGAGAGCTGTGCGCGTTGCCTCAACGGCCGCCAAAACTTGTGCGAACGCTTCGTCGACACGACGTTCAAGGCGATGCTGCTCGACGGCACCTCGCGGCTCAAGACCCTCGACGGGATGATGCTCAAGCACATGCTCAGTGCGGCCACGATGGCGGAGTATGCCGTCATCGACGAAGCGAGCGCGATCCCGTTTCCCGAGGACGTGCCGTTCGAGGTGGCCGCGGTGACGGGTTGCGCCGTCGCGACCGGCGTTGGCGCGGTCATCAACACCGCGCAAGCCCGGCCGGGGCTGCCGGCGGCGGTCATCGGTTGCGGCGGCATCGGGCTCAGCGCGATTCAGGGTTGCAAGCTGGCCGGCTTGAACCCGATCGTTGCCATCGATGTGATGACAAGTAAGCTCGACTTCGCGAAACAACTGGGGGCGAGTCACGTCATCAACGCCACGGAGACGGACGCCGTCGAAACCCTGCGCGAGATGACCGGTGGCGGCCCGGAGTACGTGTTTGACAGCGTCGGCTCGGCGGGGACGATCGCGCAGGCGCTCCAGGCTGCTCGGCCCGGCGGGACGGCGACGGTCATGGGCCTCCACGCCGCCAAGGTCGATGTTCCGATCGCGGCCGGCGTCCTCGTGCTTCACAACAAGCGACTGCTGGGGTCGTTTGTCGGCTCGATTCGCCCCCGCCTCGACCTGCCGATGCTGGTTGAGCTCTATCGCTCCGGCAAGTTGCAACTGGACGATCTGATCACCAAGCGTTATCCGCTCGCTGGGCTGCCGCAAGCCTTCGACGACATGGAGGCCGGCAACGTCGCGCGAGGTGTTCTGGTGTTTGACTCGTAGTGGGCGACGCAATAACCCGGTCCTGGGAGTTAGGGAGGACCTTTGACGTCTTAGCGTCAAGACGCTAAAATGTTGCCATGGCTACAGCACAGAAGCGAGCAACGGTGTATTTCGATCCAGACCTCCACCTTGCGCTCCGACTAAAGGCCGCGGAGACGGATCGCAGTCTGTCCGACATCGTCAACGAAGCCGTTAAGCTCACGCTGGCGGAAGATGCGGAGGATCTCGCCGTATTCGAGGAGCGAGCCGGGGAGCCGAACCTGCCGTTTGAGAATGTGGTCAAGGATCTGAAGCGGCGTGGCAAGATTTGAGGTGTTCATCAAGCCGTCCGCGGTCAAAGAGATTGAGGCGATCTCCCGGAAAAAGGACCGTCAGCGTATTGTGCAGAGAATCCGCCGGCTCGCCGACGATCCGCGGCCGGCCGGCGCCCAAAAGCTGTCCGGTCGAGATCGCTATCGAATCCGCCAAGGGCCTTATCGTATTGTGTATGGGATCGACGACGACAAGTTGGTGGTCTACGTGGTCAAGGTGGGCCACCGGAAGGACGTGTACCGTCGGGGTCTCTGACTCCTCGCCGCATCGCTACAGCGGACCTGCACTCTGGCGGGCCTCTGTCGCTGAACTCCAACATTGGCCCCGAATCGGATCAACCGTCGGCGGGCCCGTGGTCGTATTCGGCCGTGTCGGCTCGGCGGGGACCAGCGGGCAGGCGCTTGCAGGCGGCCCGGCCCCGCGGCACGGCGGCGGTCATGGGCCTACACGCCGCCAAGGTGGACGTCCCGATCACGGCCGGTATCTTGGTGCTTCACAACAAGCGGCTGCTGGGGTCGTTTGTCGGCTCGATTCGCCCGCGCCTCGACCTGCGGATGCTGGTCGAGCTGTACCGCGCGGGCAAGCCGCAACTCGACGACCTGATCACCAAGCGCTATCCACTCGACGGCCTACCGCAAGCTTTCGACGACATGGAGGCGGGCAACGTGGCGCGGGGGGTGTTGGTGTTTGACTCGTAGTGGGCGACGAAGGGAGGCAAGCTAAGGCAACTTATAGTTATACTTCTGCCGACAATGGAGTTGGCCATCGCTGCCAACACTCCAGCACTGAAATTCCCAGCCTCCTTGCACGCCAGTATACTTTCCGGTGCCGCCGCTAAGGGTAACCTTCCCGGCAAACTCGCCCCCAACCGGTCCTGTCCCTGTCCAATCTGAATACAACTTGTCACCATCCTTGTCGGTCAGGGCACAGGAGCCTTTGGTGATCAACGTCTTGTTGTGGATGTCGGTAATCGCTGGGCAATGCCAGGCCACCTGGTGGAGAAACCCTTTCCCCTCGTCGTTGAAACTGAGCCCCCAGTAGGCACCGGTCCAATACATCCGATCCTCGCCGATTGGCGTCGTGGTGCCCACTGCCTTATACCCGCTGTGAACGGTACCTGTTCCGCTCTTGGCGAGTGGCTGAGCGCGAGCGCCAATAGCAAATAGCACGAGAAAGGCCAGACCGACCATCACTGTCACAATCCTATTCATGACTCTCCCTCCTTGGCATCATGGATTGCCAACTCCGCCAGCGTCTGGCACTCTTGCGTCCAGATCCGGCCACGTTGTCAATTGCCGATTGGGCTATCCGAAAAGCGGACAGTTGAAGCCATTTCGTCCGAGATTTCCATTTTAGCCCTCCCGGCACGGGTAGAGTAGCAGAAGTGGAGCTGCCCGCGTAAACGGTCTGCTGCCTTCCTGCCACGTCCGACCTTCTTGCTGGTCTGGGCAAGCCCCTCTCTGGTCGTCCAACGCCGCGCGACGGCAGCCTTCGAGCTAATTTAGCTCGTGGCTTTTCCAACGCTCCTTCCAAGGCCTTTCTTGGTTTGTGTCGGTAACCCACTGCGCAAGACCCGGGTGGCATCTGATGCCCCAAGTTCGTTGGCGCTTCGGCGACCGGCGAATTATCATGAGAAGGGTGAATGAACATTCGCTTCTACCGCGATCGGGCCACTGGCGAGCCGCACATCTACAACCATGGCGTCACAGAAGATGAAGTCGAAAGTGTCATCCTGCGCCCAGGGGAAGACCGCCGTGGCCGGGACGGTTCTCGTGTTGCCATCGGCCAGACACGGGCGGGGAGAACCTTGCGGGTGGTCTACGTGCCAGACCCCGAGCCAGACAGCATGTTTGTTATCACTGCGTACGAGCTGAGGGGGAAACCCCTGACCGCCTATCGACGGCGGCAGCGTCGAAAAGGACAGCGATGAGACAGGACAAGTTTCCACCGGGCTGGGATGAAGAACGAGTTCGAAAGGTGCTCGCGCACTACGAGGAGCAAACCGAGGACGAAGCCGTGGCGGAAGACGAGGCGGCGTTTGCAGATTCGACGCAGACGGTGATGGAGGTGCCACACGCACTGGTGCCTGCCATTCGGAAGCTGCTTGCGAAGCACGGAGCATAAAGGTACCGCAGATACTCCCGTGTCGAAATAGCAGACTGATTCCGCATGTGGTCAGGCCAAACAAGAGTTAGGGACCTGGAAGATGGACGAGGCCATAACCACTGACCAAGAGCCTGACGGTGATCTGATTCGGGAAGTGTATGCCACGTTCGGCTTGGCATACTATCATAGCGAGTGCTTGCACCGAGGGCTCTGCATGATCCTTGCCTGGGAAGGGTTGCCGCCACCGGACCTGATCACACGCCCACGAGTGGAGGAACTTCTGGCTAATGCGTTTACTCTGACCCTCGGCGATGTCGCCGCAAAGCTGGAAGGCGTGCTTCCAACCGAACTGAGTGACCAGCTCCGGGAAGCGGTAGACAGACGGAACTTCTTGGCACATCACTTCTGGTTCGAGCGCGTAGATGTAATGCTCTCTGTCAAGGGTGTGCGGGGGGTCATCGCGGAACTCGACTTAGCGGGGGAGCTTTTCGGCCGTCTAGACGCAAAGATATTCAACTGGTCAGAGCGACAGCACCGAGAACTCGGGCTCACAGATGCGGCGGTTCAGGAGAGCTTGGGGCGCATCCTTGCGGGTAAGTCTGAAGCCCCTCTTCCCCCAAGGGAGATCGTCAAGGGCCGACAAAAAAAGCTCAGCAAGCGACAGCGCCTGATTCGGGTCTGGGAGTTTGCTTTGGACGATGACAGGAAGCCACTCATCTTTGAGCTTGAAGATGGCTCTCTTTGGCAGTTGTCTGATGTCGGACTGGGGTGGACCCGAATCAAAGAGGTGGGTCCCGAATGGACGGAGCATCCAGCCGTGAAGCTACACTTACCCGCAGACATTATTCCACGCCCTAAGCGGACTGGCCCATGGGACTACGAGCTCGCGCTCGCCAACCGGGCCGTGCTGTGGGTGAAGCCGGGGTCGAAGAAGCAGACTTTCAGATGGGGTGTGCGAGTGCCGTGAAGAGTCGCTGGCCAGGCGTGCATCGCAAATGCTCTGTGCGGGAGTAGCACCCTACACTCGCACGGCTCTCGGCCATCTCCGGGCAAATCCCTGCGAGTTCCTTCTCAAGGGTCTGACACTACCATGCCCGCGTCCTGGAACTCCTTGGTCTGCTCGTGTCCGGGGTCCGTGGCGCGATCTCCACCAGGACCTGGCTCTGCTGTATTCCCCGTCGTATACTGACCGGAAGGTCCGATGAAAGCGCGTTCAACACTCCCCCAAGGCGGCTCGCGGATGCTACTGCTCGTGTCGTTGGTCTTGGGTCCGGCGTTGGCGGCAGCGGCAACCGCGGAGAATGACGGCGCGGTCGACTTCGGCTCCGACGTTCTACCCGTGCTCTCGGACCGCTGCTTCGCGTGCCACGGGCCCGACGAATCGCAGCGCAAGACCAAGCTTCGGTTTGACACCGAGGCAGGCGCTTTCGCCGAGCTCGCCGGGGGTGGGTTCGCCATCGTGCGCGGCGAGCCGGAGAAGAGCGTGCTGCTCGAGCGCATCATCTCCGACGATCCGGCCCGGCGAATGCCACCGGCGTATCTCGGTCACGACAAGCTTGCCGACGCGGAAATCGACCGCATTCGCCGCTGGATCGAGCAGGGCGCGGAGTGGCAGAAGCACTGGTCCTTCACTGCGCCGCGGCGTGCCGAGTTGCCCGCGATTGAAGGGCGGACGGCCGAGCAACAGCGGTGGCCGCGTAACGCGATCGACCGCTTCGTGCTGGCCCGGCTCGAGCGCGAGGGGCTCGAGCCCTCACAAGAAGCCGCCCGCGCTACGTTGATTCGCCGGGTGACGCTTGACCTCACCGGTCTGCCACCGACGCCGGCCCAAGTCGACGCGTTCGTCAACGACCGCTCGCACGATGCTGGTTCGGATGCTCCCTCAGACAGTGCCTACGAGAAAGTCGTCGACCGGCTTCTCGACTCGCCCCACTACGGCGAGAAGATGGCGTCCCATTGGCTCGACGCCGCCCGCTACGCCGACACCAACGGCTACCAGTCCGACGGGGTGCGCAGCATGTGGCGGTGGCGCGATTGGGTGATCGGGGCGTTCAACCGCAACATGCCGTTCAATCAGTTCACCATCGAGCAGATCGCCGGCGACTTGCTGCCGAACGCCACGCGCGACCAGATCATCGCCACCGGCTTCAACCGCAACCACCGCACGACCGCCGAGGGCGGCAGCGTCGAAGAGGAGTTTCGCGTCGAGTACGTGGCCGACCGCGTCGAGACGACTTCCACCGTTTGGATGGGCCTGACCGTCGGGTGCGCGCGCTGCCACGACCACAAGTACGACCCCATCACGCAAAAGGAGTTCTACCAACTGTTCGCGTATTTCAATAACGTGCCCGAGCGCGGCCTGGTCTACAACTTCGGCAACGAGCGCCCCTACATCCAAGCGCCCACGCCCGAGCAGGAAACGAAGCTCGCCGAACTCGACGCACGGGTCGCCCGTACTCGCCGCGAGTTCCAAGCGCTGGAGCCGAAGATCAAGCGGTCGCAGCAGGGTTGGGAGAAATGGCTACGCAACGCCGGGACGCGCGACTGGCAGCCCAACAACGGACTGATCCTGCACTTCAAGCTCGACGGCGATCTGCGCGAGGACGCCGGCGTCTACCGGCGGCGCGAGTCAAGAAAACCGCTCCAGACCCCGGACCCGGCCAAGCAAGTGCGCCCGGCGTTCGTGGATGCCGGCGACGAGTCGGCTTTCGACGAGGGACAAATCGGGCAGGCCGCCAGCCTCGACGGCAAGCGTCACATCGACGGCGGTCCGGGGTTCAAGCTCGACTTCCTCGACCCCTTCAGCTTCGCCGCCTGGATCCGCCCCACCTCGGCGAACGGCGCGATCCTGTCGAAGGCCGAGAGCTTTCGCACAGGCCAGGGCCACGGGCTGTATCTTCGCGAGGGCAAGGTCTTCCTCTACGTCAACCGCCGCTGGACCGACATCAGCCTGCGCTTGCAGACCGAGCGGGCGCTCGAACTCAACCAGTGGCAGCACGTGCTCGTCACCTACAACGGCAAGCGGGCGGCGAAGTACGTCCACATCTACATCAACGGCGAAGAGTGGGCCAAGGACGTTCTGTTCGACGAACTTACCTTTCCGTTTTCGACCAAGGAGCCGTTCCGCATCGGCGCGGGCGGCGGCGAGCCCGGCTTCGAGGGCTTGATCGACGACGTGCGCGTGTACGACCGGGCGCTCTCGGCCGACGAAGCGGCGGCGCTGCCGCTGCTCGAGACCGTTGCGGACATCGCCGCCATCGCGCCTAAGAAACGCACGCCGGCCCAGCGGCACAAGATGCGGTTCGCCTTTCTCGACCTCGCCGCGCCGGAAGAAGTGCAGTTGGCTCGGCAGCGCTACCGAGACGCGCGACGCGAGCGGGAGCTTTTCAACGAGAGCATCCCGACCGTGATGGTGATGAAAGAGAGCGAGACGCCGCGCGATGCATTCGTGCTGCGCCGGGGCTCCTATGACGCACCGGGCGAGAAGGTCGAGCCGGGCGTGCCGTCGATCCTGCCACCGCTGCGGGAGGGTTGGGAGAACAATCGGCTCGGGTTGGCGCGCTGGCTGGTCGATCCGGCGAACCCGTTGACGGCCCGCGTAACGGTGAACCGTTTCTGGCAGAGTCTATTTGGCGTCGGCCTGGTCAAGACCGTCGAGGATTTCGGGACGCAGGGCGAGCGGCCGGTGCATCCCGAGCTGCTAGACTGGCTTGCGGCCGAATTTGTCGAAAGCGGCTGGGACGTAAAGGCGCTGCTCAAGACGATCGTCACCAGCGCCACTTATCGGCAGGCTTCGAAGGTTACGCCCGAGCTGATCGAGCGAGACCCCGAGAACCGCTTGCTG
>JAKZVK010000733.1:0-2603 GCA_047516085.1 Bryobacterales bacterium | reverse complement strand
CGCCTCTTTCTCGGCGATCCACCAGTGCAGGCGACTGCGGTGCTTGATCTTCTGGTCGAGACACTGCGAAGGGACGTGCCGTGTCGACGGCGTCACCAGGTGCAGCCCTTCGGTGAACAAGCGCCGAAAGGCTGTGAACGGTAAGGGAAACGAGTGGATGCAGAAGGTCGGCTCGCTGGGCGCGAAGCTGGCTGCCCTGCCGGCATAGCCGAGGTTCTCACCGGGTGTGAGGAAGTAGACCACTCCGAGGTCCGACTCGGCCGGGATCAGCTTGGTGTTGCGCCGGATCAACTCGCGCGTGACTTCGGCGGTCTCGTCGCGTGGGATCGGAACGTCGAGCCGCGCATACTTCGCCGACTCGTAGAAGCGCTCGACGTGGTCATCCAAGCGATACGGCTCATGGCGGAAGGTGCGCAGTTGGTCGGTGATGGTCGCGCCCAGTACGATCCCGAAGTCGTAGATGTTCAGGTGGGCTTCGGAGGCCGGGGTGAACTGGCCGCGTAGGTAGACGTCGGGTTCGGACATGTGAATCCTCGGCGAAGGTTGGCCCCGGGAGAAGGGGCCGTGGCAGCTCCGGGGAGATTTATAGCACTCCTGCCCTGGGCGCGCAACCGGGTGCGGCTGAATGAGATGAAACGGGCGGAGCAGGCGTCGATGGTTGTTTCGGTGTGCGAATAGCCTGGCAGCGGATTTACCCCTTGTCTATGACCCCTCCTGGGGTTGGCGATTCTGTGCCACCTCGGGGGCGATGAGCTGTTCCTTGTTGCCTCGGGGAAAGGGGCCGCGATGGCTTGCCGGATGGGGCGGCTTTACCCGTCACTTGCGTTCTGGGCTCGGTTTCTTGGGTTGGCACCGATTCGAGCCTAGAAACGGTCACGAGGGTGAGCCACTACAGCCCACACCGCAAAGTCGTCGTGATGGCGAAACGCACTACCTAGCATGTGGGCCTAGTATCTGGGCTCGTTGCCGGGCTTCCACTTGATGTTGCAGCCGATGCTGGCCTTTTGGTCGGCACCGACGGCTGTCCCGGCGAGTACGGCGTCCATGGCGGCGCGCAGGTCTCGCCCGGTCACCGGGATGCCGCTGTCTGGCCGGCTGTCGTCGAGCTGTCCGCGGTAGACGAGTTTGCGGCCGGCGTCGAAGAGGAAGAAGTCGGGGGTGCAAGCCGCCGTGTAGGCTTGAGCGATCTGCTGGGTCTCGTCATGGCAATACGGGAAGCGATAGCCATGCTGCTCGGCCGACGCCTTGAGCTTGTCGGGCGCGTCGTCGGGATAGTTCCCCGCGTCGTTGGCGCTGATCGCTACGATGCCGATGTCCGAGTCAGCGTAGTCGCTGCCCAAACGCCCCAACTGCTCGTTGATGTGCTTGACGTAGGGGCAGTGGTTGCAGATGAACATGACCAGCAGGCCCTTCTTGTCGGCGAACGTGCCAGGGCTGATCGTCTTGCCCGAGACGGTGTCGGGTAGTTGGAAGTCCGGTGCCTGGGTGCCGAGTTCGAGCATCGTGGACGGGGTGAGTGACATAGTCTGAGGTCCTTATGTTGTTGGAAGCTGGTCGGCTCCAAGTACGCCCGCAAGCGGTCTTGCAGGCCCATCCGATAGCGTAGCAGTCCGGCCTGTAGGGGATACTCCAACGACCCATACTGAGACGCCCGCCCCTTCATCGGCTGTGGCGTGCGGGCCGAGCTCCCCTGGGCTGCGAGTCACCTACGTTGCGCTCGTGGCTGCACCAGAACGTCCGCCGGGAGGCCGACGCTGTAGGCCGGAGGCCCGCGCCACACCTGGGGGAGGAGGCGGGCCGCAGCGCGGGCACAGCATGCCGTGCCCTTACATTGGACGGCGTAGTAGCCCGGTGCGTCCGGGCGGGCTACGTGCTTCGGAGTTTCGCTCTGGTTTCGACTTGCTCTCGGAGCAGGTCGCGCAAACGGTCGACATCGTCTGCGTTGGGGAAGCAGCGCTTGGGAAGCACGTAATGTTCCCCGGGCGAAAGAAACAGCAGGAAGCTCTTCTTCGTTTCAAACACTTCGGAGATCGCCTCCCAGGGCAGCCAGCCGGAGCGGGCCTCGGAACTGATTTCGAGAGCCGCCGGCGAGAAGCGATAGCTCATCGTCGCCGCGTGACCTGCGGCGCGTTTGAACTGGCTCGCGGCGCTCCAGTAGGCAAGTCCCAACGCCAAGCCCGGCAGGATGAGCAGCAGCATGACCCCGAACACCACCAGCGCTGGGCTGCCGTCGAACTCGCCGCTGTAGGTGACGGCCACCGCCAACCCGGCAAGCACGAGCAGTCCGTGCAACGGCAACACGAACCGCGCACGGCAGAAGAATAGTGCGTAGCTCGCGCGAACCAAGTCGTCCATTTCGAGATCGACTTCGACCTCGATGGGTGCGGCACAATCTGAATTGGCGGTGCTCATCCACTAAACCGGGGCTATCAGGTGTGCAGCCGCGCGCCGGGAGCGGTGGCTATGGCTCTTCGCACAGCCCTGATACTTTCTTCCATTTCTCTAGGCGGCCGTGCGGCTCTGATCGATCACCGAAAACTCCACATGGCCGGGTCGGGCAAATGTGGCAGGGCGTTGAAACTGAACACCCGCAGATCATCTTC
>JAKZVK010000732.1:0-11152 GCA_047516085.1 Bryobacterales bacterium | reverse complement strand
CGGGACGAACCAGTAGTGGCGCCGGGCGAGCGCCGGGATGGACCGGAACGCGGATTCGAGCACCAGCTTGCCTGTGCTTCGGTGAAGCGCCGTCTCGATGGCGATGGCGCTCCCGAGCGATCGCCCGAAGAGGATGATGTTTTCGGGTGAGACTCCGTGCTCCGCGACCGCGTCGTAGATCGCGGCGCCGTCGAGGTACAGTCCGTTTTCGTCGGGCTTGCCCGTGCTCAGGCCATAGCCCCGGTAGTCCACGAGCACGATGTCGATGTTCAGCTCGTCAACCATTCGGCGTGCGTTGGGCAGCCGGTGGCTGATGTTCCCGGCGTTCCCGTGGTACCAGATCGCTGTTCGGTTGCTTCCGGTCCTGATCCACCATCCGTGCAGGATTTCGCCGTCTGCGGCTCGTATCTGCAGTTCCTGCGCGTTGAGTCCGAGATCCTGGGGCGTTCTTCTCACGAGTCTCGCCGGGGCGAAGATCAGGGTGCTCTCCTGCAAGCTCAGGAGAGCCACGAGGAAGATCCATGCCACGGTCACGAACGCCGTGAACGCGAGCAGTTTCTCGGGCATTTGTCTGGTCGGGCCGCCGGCCATTCTAGACGTGGTGTGCGGCGGTGCTTGCTTCCGGCTCGATCCGGTCCGGCCGGTCCGCAGGCCAGACCCGTTTGCGGATCAGCGTGTGCAGCTTGTGGGCGGGATGGCCGTCGTCGGTCCCGAGAGCGTCGTAGTGGCGGCAGATCGCCTCGATCAGCACGCTCTCGCATTGCGACGTGAGGTACTTGGTCTCCTTGATGGTCAGAGACCGGAGTTCGTAGCTCGGGCTTTCGGCGTCCCCGTCCGACCAGTACGCTACGGCGTGAGCGGACGGCGGGAGCCCGAACTGCTCGCGTTCTTCGTCGGTGAGCGTGGTCAGCCAACCCCGGTCGACCTCTCCCATTTCCATGAGGTCTACGGTTTTTGACGCCGTCTGGATGAAGTCTGCCAAGGCCATGTGGTCGAAGGCTGACACGCGGCATTCGCTGCCCACGTTTATCGGGTACTCCCCGTTGCGGAGGGGTCTCATGGTGGTGATTCTTTCTTCCTGGTTGGCGCCGACGGAGGCGGTGATCCCTCGGTTGATCGGGTGGGTGTTCGCCTGCTCCCTGGGTTTCAACCATGTCTTCGCGGGCTGCGCTTCTCAGGCGCTGGCGTGTCTGCGAGTTCGCCTCGCCTGGAGTTGGGTTTCGATCATGTCTGTGAGCCGGCGGGAGAACGGGTGCTCGACCACTAGGTCGAATCCGGGCTGGGACATCCGGACCGGTGTCCTGATATGGGTTCTGGTCCTGACTGAATGCTGTCCCCGCGTCGACGTCGACGTCGACCGCCACCGGGCGAGCGGCGGCCATCTGTGACAGTCGTGCTCCCCGGCTCGGCTAGTCCCCGTCTGCCGCTTTCTCCTTGGCGGTTTGACGCTTCGCAGCGTCCGCGCAGGTCGGACACCGGTCGTCGCTGCTGTCTCCGTTGTCGGAGTAGGTCTTGTTGCAGCTTCGGCAGAGCGGATCCTCATTGACGATGGTCAGGCGGAAGGTCTGGCCGGTGGATATCTCTTCCTCCATGACCGCGTCACGGAAGCACCGCAGCGCGTGCTCCTGGTCCTTACAGTCGGTGACGTCGCTCCCGTGCTCGGGACAGACCAGCGGGTGCTAGGTCTCCCCGGTCTCGCTCCAGCCAGCTCTGCTCTCATCTGCTTTCCTTTGGTGGTTGTCCTCGGCTTGGCGGTTAGCGTTCGGGCTGCTCTTCGGTGTCGAGGTCGCGTTGAACGAGCGTGTCTCGGCGAGGTTCGCCGCTCGGGTGTCGCTTGCCTTCTTTGAATGGTCGACCGACTCCTCGATCGATTTCGGCCGGGTGTCGGCCGCGGCGTTGGTGCTGAATCTGGGCTTGGTCTTCGGCGTCGGGGGCTGATCGACCGGCCGGTGGTTCATCCGGGTGGCTGGGTGCCTTTGTGGAGGATCCAGTCCACGCGTTGTCGCGGGTCGGTCTCGCTGGTATCAAGGACCATGACTCTTTCCGTCGTCTTCACTGCTTCCTGCAGCGCGCGTTCGATCTCGTATGACGAGACCGTGCTGTTGTTGTCCAGGTAGTCCCGCATCCCCGACTTCCGCAGGACGTTTTTCGGGTCTCCGGCCAGCTCGAGAGTTCGAGGCGTGCCGTGCTGGGAGAACGTCAGGATGGTCGTGGTGTCCTGCCGCCGGAAGATCTGTACCCGCGCGTATTCGTGGCGTGTCAGGGTTTCGGCGGCGTCCGCCCCCAAGGTGTGCAGCGGGGTTTGGTACCGGGCGGGTACCCGGAACAGCTCGTGGGCCCATTCCGTCGCGTTTCGCTTGTCTCGGCTTCGGAGGTGCTCTCTGGCTCTGGAGCGATTGTCGGCGTCCAGCGCGTTGACAGCGATCTCGAGGGCTGCCGGGTCGGCCCTCGAGGCGGTGATCAGGTCGAATGCGTCCCTGTCGAGGGCCTTGTGAATCCGGTTCAGCTTCCCGCGCAGGATCTGGGACGGCCTCAGCACGGTCTCGGTTCTGCCGGCGATGTCGATGCTTCGTTCGATCCCTCGGATTGGTGGATCCATGGCGGTGACGTCGAGTACTCCGGCCGCCGTCCGGACGACTATCCGGTGCTCGGTTGTCACGACCGCCTTGCCGTTGACGGCGCGGGCGAGGTCCAGGCGTCGTCCGGGGTGCAGATCAGTGACGTTTCGCCGCCTCGGGAGCAGCGCGTCGATGTCGAGGCTCTCACGGTGTCCCCAATCACCGTTGAGGATGGTGCCCCCACCCAGCAGCAGCGGGCTCGGTCCGGCGGCGTCTGCCGCGATTCGGTGCAGCGTGTCCCGATGTGTTCGCCACAGCCTCTCGGCTGGCTCGGAGAGCTTCATCTCGGGTCTCGGTCCTGGTGGCGGTCCTGCCGTGCCCAGCGGTTCACGTACGGGCTCAGCCCGCTCGTTGCCATCCCCAGTCTGTGCAACATCGTCGCCAGCTGCCGCCAAGTGAAGGCGCCCTGGATGTTCGCCATCACGATGTCGTCGATGTGGGCCTCTTTGACGAAGGCGCTCGCGACCGCCTGGTGGCGCTCGGTCGGGTTCTCCGATCGCATCGCGTCGTACAGCTCCCGGGCTCGGGGTGGCTTTTTCCAGCCGCAGCAGCCCGGGGTAAGCACGGCGTCCACCGCCGCCGCGTTTGCGCCGCGGCGGCGCTGCGAGCCTGCGCTTTTGGTTCCGGCCCTGTACTCGTCCGGAAATGCTTCCGGCGGTGCGAGCTGTTCGACCCTGTCGTCGGCTTCGTCGCGAATTCGCCGCTCAAGCTCGCGATCGCGCCACGTTTCGAAGTCCATTTCGGTGTTCCAGCCTCATGCGGCTTGCGGTCGGCGCGGTTCCTTGAGGGGGGTTTCTCGGTCCCTCGGGCTTCCGCATTTTACCCCCGCCCCGGTTCCTGCAGCGGGGGGTCCGGCTCCGCCCTGATTGGCTGTCCAGGCGCCTCTGCGGTCGCTGCGTCGTTTGCTGCAGGATCTGCTGTGTCGCGCTCGGTCTTTCTGCGAGTATCAGGTTGGTCCTGGTGCCGTCGGGCCGTGTTCACCAGCGACTTCCAGGGGCTCGGCGCCGGTCCGCCCGGGCAGAGCTGGTTCAGCTTGACCCACCACGCGGTCCAGTACCCGAACATCCAGAACTTGTAGCCTGCGAGCGCTTTCCAGGCCTTCTGCTCGGCAGCGTCCCGTTCTCTCCGGAGCGTTGCTCCGAGCTCGTTCTGGTCGTCCATCGCTGGGGTCTCCGGGCAGGCGGCGCAGGCGCTGGGCGGTTGCGCACCGGTTTCGGTGCCAGGGTGGGTGGGCCGTCGGTGGGCCGGCTTGCGGATCGTCTTATCCGGCTGGTCGTCAGGTTGTCAGTGGATGGTCTCGGCCCCTGCTTGCTCGGCCTGGGTGCGCTCCATCGACATGATCAGGACTGCGTGGATGACTCCTGCCCGGGTCAGGTCCAGTTCGATCTTGATCTCGTCGATGAACTTCCGGATCTCGGGGTTCTCGATCGGCAGGTGGTAGCGGTCGCCGGGCATCAGGGCCTTGCCCTTGTTCCCCGAGACCGCCGGTATCGTCAGGATGTCCGGCATTCGTTTTTGCCGTTGCCGGTACAATCCGATCAGTGCCGGTCCGATGTGGCCGGCGATGCATCCCAGCATGGTCGTCATGCTCTTTCGAGCCTTCGTTTCGACCAGTCTCCTCGCGTCTTCGGTCAGCAGCGTGATCTCGAACGTGTACGCGGTAGGTTCGGTGACGGTGACGGTTTCCAGGAGCTGGCTCGGTTTCCCTGGGTTCTTCCAGGTGTTTCTGGTCATCGTCTTGGTTTGCTGTGTCGGCTTCTGACCGCCGAGTTCCACGGGGCCTGATTCCCGGGGGCCGGTCCTAGAGGACGAAAGGTCCGGTCTGATTGCGTCGCAGCCTCCGTTGCGCCTGTTTCAGGGCTTCCTGATCGGACATCTCCCGCTTCTCGTAGCGGGTTGCGCTTTGCAGCAGCGCAGCTGTGAATCCGGTCTCCTTGTCCTCGTGGCGTAGCAGGCGCGTGTTGAGTGCGATCCACGCTTTGACCTTGTCGTTCTTGTCGAGCCGCGCGACCCGCTGCTCTGGCGACCACATCGTCACGGTGCCGTTCATCTCGCGTTTCAAGGTGATCAACTTGAGCGTCAAAGGTTTCTTCTTCATGAGCCGGACGATGATCTTCGCGTGGTTCGGCAGTTCGTTCCGCATCCCCTTTACGAGTTTGTAGATCAGCATCGTCTGAATCTCGTTTTCGCGTTCAGTAGCTCGTCCCTCTGGTTCGCGATCACGGGTCCCGGCTCATTTCTTCGTATCTTCTGCTTGGCCGCCCTCACTGCGGAGTTGTCGGTCAGCGGTCGGCCGCTGTTCTCGGCGACGATTTGGAGCAGCGTCGCCATTAGCGCTGTCTTCCGGTCCTGGTCCTGGAAGAGTCGCGAGCTGACCGCGATCCACTTGCCGGTCCTGTCGTCGGCGCTGAGGTTGGCGGGCTCGTTGGCGAGGTTGGAGATCTTCGCGGGGCTGCTGCTGTTCTTGTGCACGATGACGGCGCGCACACGCGGCGGATGCCGCCGCATCACCCTTACGGCGAGGACGGCGATTGCCTGCCCCCGCCGGTTCACCTCGTCAGTGATTTCGTTGATTCGCATCGTCTGGTACCGGCGCAGTGCCGGTTGATGCCGTGCCGGCTTGTTGCTCGGCCGTCGTCGTCCCGTCGGGCGGCCGCGGTGGTGGCGGGGTTAGCCGCGCGATGGCGCACCGGAAGAGCCAGACGGGTCCGTAGACGGCGGTGACCGCGAGCCCCGTGACTGCCAGGATGAGGTGCAGCACGCTCTTTCGGGTGTGGATTACCACCTCGCGGTGCACCGGGCTCCCGTTGTGCGTACTGCCCGCGGCGGCGGTCGATATCGCGTAGGCGAGGTGCCTGACCGCGGCATCGGCCGAGACGCCGATGCACGTTACGCCGGAGGCGAGCATGTTCGGCGTTCGTCCGTGCGTCTCGTCTTTCGTGAGGCTCTTCTTGTACAGGAAGCGGAGTACCGCGCGGTCGTCATCGTCGAGCATTGTCATCGGTTCGGGCCGCTCGTTTCGGTTTGCGCGTTACAGGTCGGGTTCAGCGGGTCGGCTGCGCCGTGCGCCGGGGCTGTCCGGGCGCACGGCGTCCCGGCGTGTCGGCTTCGGTTTCGGTGCGCGTGTCGCGCCTGTGGTCTTCTGCCCGTCTTCCTCCTGGTTGAACAGGTTCTCGGCGGCTGCGATGTGCGCGCCGAGCGTCAGTTCCCTCGTGCTCTGGCCCACCTCGCGGCAGTCGTACCGCTTTGCGCTGCCCCAGGAGTTCACGATGTAGGCGAGCGCCCCGCGGTCCATCATCATGACCAGGGCCTGGCCGCCCGGCGTTACCGCCCCCGGCTTCATGGTCGTTCTCGCCATCTGGGGCACGTCGTCGAGCAGCCAGCACTGCGCTCTGTGCGCGGTCGCGATCTCGATGCGGAGTTCCGAATTCTTCTCAAGAGCCCACTTGATCATCCGCGCGATGTCGTCGTTCTCGTACAGGCTGTCGTCCACCTCGCTCCGGTAGTCGATGATCGTCACGTTCCGGTGGGCGTTCGCCGCCATGTAGCCGAGGGCCTTGATCCGGCGGCCCTTGTCGTCAGCCGGGTACCGGGTCGTCTTGACCTTCAGCAGCTCGCCGTATTCGCGGTATGCCCAGCACGCGGTGATCGCGGCTATCGCGATCCAGATGAGGATCATCATGGGTTTTCTCCGTGGGGGGGCGCCCCTCACCGACCGCCGTGTTCTCCAAGCTTGTGGACGGGTGGGCGGTTCATGGTCCCTGATTCGGTTGCGGCGGCGCCCCCGCACGGACTGCGGTTTCCGCGTTCGGGCCGAGTCGCGTCAGTGGATGTGTGTATTCACCGACGCTGGTCGTCGTTGTCCGGTGCCGTTGTCGTCGAGAAGTTGAGCGTCATGCGGTTCGGCGACGAGCCGATATCCAGGGTTACGAGATCGGCTTGCGGACTGTGAGTGTTCGCGGCGCGCGTGAGTCGCTGGATGATCCCGTCGAGCACCCGCTGGGTCTCGATGTTGCCGTTGGCTTCGCTCTTGGCCGCGGTGACGGTCCTGATCATGAGATCGGACGATCCTGAGAGCGTCAGTTCGCCGGGGCCGGTCTTGATGCTCAAGTGTCCGGTGATGCCGTCGTACTCCGCTTCTTCGACGCTGTCGGTGAGGACTTCCCTCAGCAGCCGGTGCCTGTCCTGCGCGCCCGTGTCCCTGCTCTTCATCAGCTCCGTCCTCCGGTGTCGTGGGCGCGGTTGTCTGCTGCTGCCGGTGCGGGCGGTGCGCCGCCGGTCGGCCTGCCCTTGCCCCGCACGGGCGCCAGCTCGGCTCGCGGCGTGGGAGCCATGGCGAGCAGGTCGCTCAGGTTCGTCGGCGTCTGCGGCGCCGGATGGTCTTCGTCCGGCCTTCTTGCCGGTTCGTCGTTCTCACCGGCGCTGGAGTCGTCGTCGTCGCGCGCGGGCGGCGTGTAGCCGTCCGATTGCAGGTCGTTGAACGGGTAGGTCCGGCCGTTGTCGGTTCCGATCTCGACCGGAATCCCGCGCAGCGTGGCGGTTTCGGCGAGATGCGATGTCGTGTGGTCCTCGCCCTCCTGTGGAAAGATGATGACGAGATGCGGCTTGCCGTGTTTGATCATCCGCAGATTGCGGTCTTCGCGCACCTCGCGGCCGGACGCGTCACTCTCGCCGTCGGACGACGGGAGTTCCCAGTTGTTCCGGTACTTCTCGAAGCTCACGTTGGCGTCGGGCCCCTTGTAGTGCACCCACCGGCTCGCCAGGTACCCCGGACCCTGTCCGGCGTAAGCGATTGGCGTCACGTTGCTCTGTTTCGCGCGATCGTCGCCCTGTTTCGACTGGTCGCTGAATATGGGCTTCGCCCCGGCGGCGACGATCAGGTGGAGGTTGGCCGCCCGCGACCGGTCGAGGACGTTCTCGAGCGTCCGCCAGATGGCGTTCTGGTTGTTGGACTCCGGCCCGCCGGCGATCAGGACGCGGACCTCGTCCCGCTCGTTCTCGCCGATGACGCGGCTTGTCGGGATCGGCGCCTCGTCGTCCTCGACCCAGTCCGAACCGCTGCCGGTTCTGGTCGCCCTCAGCTTTTCGGGATCGGTGTCGATGGTGACGCTCTCGATCCGCATGCTGTGCTTCGGGTACCAGGGCTCGGCCTCACGCGGGACCGGTACCAGCACCTTGAGCTTCTTGAGGTTCTCGTGTTCGGCGCTGTCGTCCTGTCCGGTGATCCGGGTGAGCTCGTCGACGATGTCGTCGGGTATCGGCTTGAGCCAGTGGCTTTTCTGCTCGCCGGTTCTGACCGGGATGCCCCTGCTCGATTCGGTGTGCGGCCGCGCCGGATCGGAGATCACCGGCTCGTTCGGTTTCCGGGCGGGGGCGGCGGGATCAGGCGTCTGAGTGAAGCTCGCCAGATACTGCCGTGTCGCCTCCTGGCGGCTCATCCTTGGCCGTTGCTCGCCGGTGGCCTTGGCCGGTTCCGTCGGCGGGTTGGCGCCAAGCTCCTTGAGCTGGGCTTCGCGGCCCTTCGGTTTGAGGCCCTTGGCCATGCGCTCGAGGTCTGCGGTCGCCGCCCGCAGATGGGCCTCGCTCTGGTCGATCCGGGCCTTCTGTTTCGGTGATCCGGTCATCATCCGTTTGAGGACCGCGAGGCCGCTCTGGTTCTTCTTGTTGCGCCGGATGTCGGCGGCTTGGGGGTTCAACCACTCGTTCAAGCTGGTCTCGGTTGACATTTCAGGTTTCTCCTGTGGGTCCGTGCTTCACGGACTCAGTCCCCGTGTTCTGTCGGGACTTGTACCGGCTGACAGCCGTGTGGCTCCCGAGTTGTCATGCTTACGGTGTCGGCCCGCGGTCCGTCGGCCGCTCTCCGGTAATCATGATGACTTTCTCTCGTCTGCTCTTGGTCGTCCTCCTTTCGGCTGCCGTTCCGCTCTTTGCGCCCGCTGTTCAAGCGGCCCCGGCAGAGTCTTCTCTCGTCGCGTCGGGACCGGAAGCCGCGTACCGGGTTCTCGCGGAGGTGGCGGCTCTGGCCGTCGATCTTGATCCGCTAATGGTGCAGGCACTCATCGAGGTGGAGTCGGCCTGGCGGCCCGATGCGGTCTCGGTGGACGGCGCCGTCGGATTGATGCAGATCCTGCCGATCACCGGCGGCGACTACCTCTCGGCGCCCGACCTCGCGGACCCCGTGACGAATCTGCGGATCGGGGTGACCCATCTGGCCGGGCTCGTCCGCCGTTTCGGCGTGGTGCGCGCCCTGGGGGCCTGGAACGCCGGTCCCGGCGCGGTGGTCCGGAGCCCGGTCTTCAGCCGTTACCGGGAGACCCGGCGTTTCGTGGCGCGCGTCCTGCTCGAGTGGGAGAGCCTTCGGCGCGCCGCCGGCGTCCGGCTGGATGTCCCGGCGGGTTGGACCGGCGGGGTGTTCCGGATGCCGGACCTGTTGCCATCCGGCGGCGCTTGGTGAGGTGGCGGCGGCTTCCTAGTCCTTCAGCGACTCGATGATGTTCTTGATCAGGCTCAGCAGCTTCTTGTTGTTGCCTTTGGCCATGGCCCGCAGCGTCGAGATGTCGCTCTCCGCCAGATTGTTCCGCTTGATCGCGAACTGGATCTCCTCTTCGATGGTCAGCGTCGGCGGGGGCTCGGCGTCGCCTTTGGGCTCGGGCTGCTGTGCTGCGGTTCCCGCCGGTTGCGCCCCGGCGCTTCCGGACTCGGCGGGCGCCGCTCCGGGCGGCGGCGGGCCGCCGTCCTGCTTCGCGGTCTTGTTGCGGTGCGTCGCTAGGGCTCGGTCGTAGGCGTTCAGTCGGGCCTCCTGAGTCTCGTACTGCTGGTCCGCCAGCTGGCGCGCGGTTTCGGGGTCGATCTCGCGGAGCTTCTTCGCCGACGCGTCGGCCATGTTCCTGTATCCGTGGTCCGTGGTGCTGCTGCTCGCGGTTCCATCCGCCGGTGCGCCGTCGTTGTTTCCCCCGTTCCGGCCTTCCTCGTCCTCGATCTTCATGTTGGCGTCGCGGACGACAGCCCACAAGGTGTCGGACACGCTGGTTCCCTTGGGGAGCTGGAGCCCGGCGGCGTCTCGTGCCGCGGTCACCTGCTTGACCGTCACCTCCTTCAGCTGCTTTGCGTGCAGGTAGTCGTGGACGATCCGCCGCATCGTGTCCTTGTCGATCTCGGTCTTTACGATCTTCTCGTAGACCGGCCGGATCTCGTCCTCGGTCAGAAGCGCTCCGGATTTCTGAGCCTCTGGGTTCTCGATCCTGCTCTTGGCGTCGCGGATGACGGCCCACAGGATGTCGGACAGGCGTGAGTCCTCGGCGAGTTGGAGGCCCGCTGCGTCTCGCGCGGCCGTGACCTGCTGCACCGTCACCTCCGTCAGCTTGTTTGCCCGCAGGTAGTCGCGGACGATCTTCCGCATCGTCTCCTTGTCGATCTCGGCGTTGACGATCTTCTCGTAGACCGGTCGGATCTCGTCCTCAGTCAGACGGTCGTCCTGGACCTCGGTGCTCGGTCCGGAGCCCGCGTCGACCCGGTCCCCGGCCGGTGCGCTTCCTGTTGCGTTCTCCGGCCCGCCGTCGCCCGCGGGCTGTGCGGCCGGTCCGGGGTGGTCCTCGCCGGCGAGTGTCCGCGCGGCATTCTTCTCTGCCGTCTCGCGCTCGACCTTCTTCTTGTAGCGCTCCGAGAGCGCGATGATGACCTTCCCCTTGTCGTTCGCGCACTCGAGGAAGATGTCCTTCATCTCATCGGCGTTTAGTTCGTTCTTCTCGCGGCCGCGCTTGATGATGGCGTCGTAGTCGACGACCTCGTCCATGTGCTCGGAGGGCGGCGGCGGCCTCTGGAAGCCCCGTTCGGCGTTCTGAGCCGTCCGGTGGTAGCGCTCGGCTTGGTTCACGCCGTCGGGATCTATGTCGGTGTCTCCCCGCGCGTCGATCTCGAGGTTCGCCTCGAAGGTCGACAGAAGCAGTGCGTCGGTCAGCCAGTACCGCTGATAGTAGGTCCAGAGGGCCTGCTCGGACTGGATGTCCCGCACCGGGCCCCAGTACACGCGGCGTTCCCACGCCAGGATGGCCTCCGGGCCGTCGTCGGGTGCGACGAAAGCGAACGAGGCGTCCAGCCGCACGGTGAGCGCGCTCTTGGTGTTCGCCTGCCGGTTTCTCGCAGCCGGGAGGTCGACCTCGGTGATCTCCATGCTGTTGAGCTTCTTGCGGACGTACAGCCCTGCTTCGGCGAGCGCGTTCTGCACGACGGCGTACACCTTCGCCGCCGAGGCGTACTTGTAGTGGTTGTGCTGGTTCTCGCTGTCGTACGTGATGGGCTTGAGCAGCTTCATCGCCTCGATGATTCGGCGGCCCCGCGTCGGGTCGATCCGCGTCCTGAAGTACTCCGCCTGCGCCAGGAGGGGCATCTCCTCGATCCGCGTCGCCAGCGCGGGGTCGACCCCCGCACGTGCCTGAAGCGCTTTCGAGGGCGCCGCTTCGGGTTCCACCGCGTCGGGAGCGTCCGAGACTTGCGCTTCCGGCGACCCGGCGTTTCCGGCGTCAGCCGCGGCTTCG
>JAKZVK010000731.1:0-2708 GCA_047516085.1 Bryobacterales bacterium | reverse complement strand
AGGTTGAACAGAGCATCGAGCCGCCGGCGGAAGCCTTCGTCGACGGGCGACATCTCTTGCGCCAGGTTATTGAGAGGGCAACCCTTTTCACAGCAAGCGCTTATATCCTCTTTGGAATTACAGGAAAGAATCGCAATGAGGCCTTCGACCGGGTCCTCGACCTGTCCCAGCGGAACCACCCAACGCTCGACGATCAGCCGATGGATCAGTTCGTCGACGACCGCGTAGCCGAGGTCGGCCTTGGTCGGGAAGTGGTGGTAGAGCGCACCCTTGGTGACGCCGGTGTTGACGAGAATGCTGTCCAAGCTGGCGGACCGGAAGCCGTTGCGGTGGATCTCACCGAAGGCGGCTTCGAGCAACTGCCGGCGCGTTTCGTCGGGCTTGCGTTTGGCGGCGGCGACCATGGATTGGTTTGGGGCGGTGGACCCGCGTACCCCTTACATACCGACCAGTATGTATGTTTTGGGGCGGGTTGTCAAGTCGTTCTTGGGGACGGCGCGCTTCTCTGGCGACCCAAGAGTTCACCCAAGTCGCTGGCACAAAGTGTTACCTGTGCGCCTGGGTAGTGCCGGTCGTCGCACCGCCGACGTCTTGACAGCGCGGGGAGGGTCGGTCAGGCTGATGTGATGCGGTTTCGTTTCCTGCTTGTCGCCGCTGCGATGGCTTGCGGGCTTGGTGTGCCTGCCGCCCCCGCCCAAGTGCCAGGGCAAGCGCAGGGGGGGCCGTCGCCGGAGGACATCGAGTTTTTCGAGACGCGTGTGCGGCCCGTGCTGGCGGTGAATTGCTATAGCTGCCACGGGCCCGACAAGCAGTTCAACGCGTTGCGGCTTGACTCACGCGAGGCGATGCTCGTGGGCGGCAAGCGTGGTCCGGCCCTCGTTGCTGGCAAGCCGGACGAGAGTCTGCTGGTCCAAGCCGTTCGGCACGACGACTCGCAGATGGGCTTGCAGATGCCGATGGGCGGCAAGCTCGCCGACGCCGAGGTCGAGGCGCTCGCGGAGTGGGTCCGCCGGGGGGCGTTCTGGCCGGCCCAGCTTTCCAACTCGGCGCCCGGCGCGGCGTCCAGTGTGGGCGTTGCCGGCAACGACCACTACGAAACGTTGGCGCGAGAGCACTGGGCGTTTCAGCCGGTGACCCAGCCGGCCCTTCCTGACTTGACAGGAAAACCTGGGGCCGCGCGCTGGTCTCGCCACCCGGCCGACCGCTTCGTCTACCAGGCGCTAGCCGAGGCGAAGCTTGCTCCCGCGGAACCGGCCGACCGGCGTGTGCTGATCCGGCGGTTGAGTTACGTGCTGACCGGCCTTCCGTCCACGGCGGACGAAGCCGATCGGTTCGTCGCAGACGAGTCCCAAGATGCTTACGAGCAACTGGTCGACCGTCTGCTCGCGTCGCCGCGCTTCGGCGAGCACTGGGCGCGGCATTGGCTCGATTTGGTGCGGTACGGCGAAACACGCGGCTACGAGTGGAACTACGAAATCATCGGCGCGTGGCGTTATCGCGACTATCTGATACGGGCTTTCAACCAGGACGTGCCCTACGACCAACTCGTGCGCGAGCACATCGCCGGCGATTTGCTCGACGAGCCCCGCATCAACCACGACGAGCAGATCAACGAGTCGGTCATCGGCACGGCCTTCTATCGCCTCGGCGAGGCCGGCCACGACGACTGCATCAAGTTTCGCGGCATCGCCCTCGATGTCATGGACAACGGGATCGACACGCTGACCAAGACCTTCCAGGGGCTCACCGTTTCGTGCGCGCGCTGCCATGACCACAAACTCGATCCCATCCCGACCGAGGACTACTACGGGCTCTACAGCATCCTCAACAGCAGCCGGGTCGTTACGCATTCGATCGACACGGCCGAGGTCAACCAGGAGCCGATCGCGAAGCTCGCGCGGCTGAAGACGGAGATCCGCGGCGAGTTGGCGAAGGTGTGGCTTCGCGAAGCCGAGGGTGTGTTGCCGTATCTTCTGGCCCTGACGCCGTCGGAAGTAGAGGCCGGCGGGCAAGATCGGGCCCCGTCGTTGGACGGCAAACGCCTCGACGCTTGGCGCGCTTTGCTCACCTGTCCCGATCACGGCCTCGCCGACCCGGGGCACCCATGGGCGGTTCTGTTGGACGCCACGGCTGGCGGCGAGGCGCCCTTTCAACAGGCAGCCGCCGACGTGGCCGAGCACTACCGCAAGCAGGCTGCCGAGCGTGCCGAGTTCAACCGCGCGAACTTCGAGCCGTTCGGAGATTTCCGCTCAGAGCACTTCCGGTCAGGGGTCAACCCGGGCTGGCATGTCTCCGGGATGGGGCTTCGCGCGGGGCCCTCGCCGAGCGGTGAGTTCGCGGTCGCACCCGAAGGCGATCGAGCGGTTACGGGCATCTTCCCGGCGGGCCTCTACACGCACACGATTTCGGGGCGGTTGAACGGAGCCGTGCGGTCGCCGAGTCTGCCAAGGGGCGGCAGTCCGGGGAGTGGAGGCAAGAAGTATCTCAGCCTCCGTGCCATGGGCGGCATGTTGGGCGCCCATCGCACCGTCATCGACAACTGCGCCATCGGCGAGAAGTACCAGGTGCTCGACCGCGCGTTGCAGTGGAACAAGATCGAGACGCAAGCCGAGCAAGAGCGGCTCCCGGTCTTCGTCGAACTCATCACCAAGTGGGAGAACCCCCGGATCCCCGACCGCCCGGGCCGACTCAAAGACCCAGGGGAATAC
>JAKZVK010000730.1:0-9248 GCA_047516085.1 Bryobacterales bacterium | reverse complement strand
CCATCATCACAGAAAGGATTTCCTCGCACCACCTGTCCGCCTTTTTCAGACCAGCCCGACTTCAGGCTCATTGTTGGATTGGAAAATGCTCGTTGCCGGCCATATCAAGGAGGCCATAGCCGTTTGGGAGAAACTGCCCCACGGGGCAAGTCCCTGTACCCGTGAAGTGGGCGTCACTCTTGGTCAGCTCGTTGCCGTTGGGATACTTCAGGCCCTCTCTCCCGCCCCGCGCTGCATACTCCCACTCCGCTTCGGTCGGCAGCCGCCCCCCCGCCGACTCGCAGAAAGCTTGGGCCTTTTCCCACGTCACGCCCACGATCGGGTGGTCCTCTTTCTCCCAGTTGCTGTTGAACTCAGGAGCCTCCGGCATTCTCCGGCCAGTTTCCTCTGCAAAGCGCTTGTACTGCCGAACGGTGATCGGCGTTTTCGTCAGGTGGAAGCTCTTTGTGATCGCAACTTGGTGTCTGGGTTGCTCAGACTTCATGACCTCCTCGTCCCCGGGCACCGCCCCCATCTGGAAAGTCCCGCCCGGGATCAGAACGTATTCCAGCCCGCCTATCGCCGCGGGGCTGTCGGGAACGTTGATTTCCTGATAAGAGGACCGCTCGGATTCCGGGACGGTCGGGGCCGCCGGGCTGACCTCGAGCAACCGGCGCACATCGACGTGGTGGAGGGCCCAACTAGCGAATCGAATCAAATCAGAGTTGCCCTCCTCATCCATATACCCTGCCCGGAGTAGGTTCCGGAGCAACTCGGGGCGGTTCAACTGGTAGGAGAGACTCCAATCTCTTTTGCCTTCGGCCCACCGGCAGACCTCGACGAGCTGCTCGGGACGCCGCTCCAACTCCTCCACGATTTCGGGCCACCGCGTTCGCAAAGCAACGAACTTGCCGATCTGCTCGAGCCGGATGGGGTACTTGCTGGAGCCCTTTTCGACGCACGTTATCTCCGTTGAGCCGGCGATGGCCAGGTTGAGGCGAAAGAGATTGATGAATTGCTTCAGACGCCGCGGGTTGTAATCCACAACGGGTGCAACCATTCGCACCAACTCGTTGGTGAAGGCGGGGTCGTCGCCGCTTTTCACCAGCTTCACGATCGGGACCAACCGCTTGCGCCTTTCTTCAGAACTCTCGTCGCCGCTTTCGCCGCTCGGTTCCCCGCCGGGGCTGTCTACCGTCTCCGTAGGAACCGGTTTGTTTGTCTCGGCGCCCTCCTGCTCCGCGCCCTGGCCGCGAAGCTTGTTGACGTGAGCTTTCGCCCACTGTGCGAGGCGCCTGCTTCGGCTTGTTTTTTTCGGCTGGGCTCTCTCGTCCAGTTCCGGCGGGGTCAATCCCTTCAGGAATGTGTCGAGATTGCGTTCGGCGGTGCGCGGCAGCGAGTAGGCGATTTGCACGAACTTCTCGATGAAGTCGTGACCAAAGCGCAAGCCCGCGCTGCCGGCGGGCTCAGGCGGGCTCGATCCCGCGGCCGTCCCGCCTGCTCCGTCCACCTCGGATAGGAACGGGATCAGATCCTTGAACTTCACGGCCAGCCCGGCAGCGATTTTCCGGCGATCCATGCCAAGCAGGAAGATCATGCGGTAATCGTCGGACAGCATGAGGTTGAGCGCCTGCATCAGGTCCGCAGCCTTGGGGACCTCACAGCGATCGAGGTCGTCGATGAAGCAAACGACCTTGCGGCGACGATCGACGTAAGCGTCTAGAACGCGCTGGAAGTCCTTATGGAACTGCTCGATGAACCCGGCTTTGGCGTCATAGTCGGGCCCGCGAAGGTGCTGGCGGAGATCGATTGAGAAAGGATCGCCGATGAAAGTCCTGAGGCGCAGGAAAAGCGCCACGACGATCGCCACGTAAGCCAGTGTTCCGCCGGCTATCGCTCCGGCTCGAAGAAGCGAGGACAGCATCTGGGCGTTCGACCAGATTAGCCATTCCCTCAGATCGGTCCACCCTCCCTCGCCAACTATGAGCGGGAGAGCAAACGCGAATCCCAAGAGGGCGAGGAGCAGAACGACGAAACGCACGAGATCTAACCAACCTTCTCGCCAGTGGAATCTCAACCACAGCAATTTGGCATGGCCCCACCAGCGGCGCGGGAAGCTCAGCTGTTTAGGCCGCGGGAGCCAGCGCCATCCGGATTCCGGCCGTCTGGGTTCGGAGAAAGAGCGTTGCAGAGCGCGGGCGAAAGCCGCCCACAACGCCTCGGCCTTGTCGTGGCGCCAAGCGTTGAACCAAACGATGATCGGGGACTCGGTGGCACCGTGCACCTTCGCCGCGTCGGGCAAAGCCTTCTCAAGCTGCTTCATGAACGAGCTTTTCCCGCTGCCCCACTCCCCCTCGATCGATACCGTCAGCGGCCCCTGGGTCCGAGGGTTGGTCAGAAACGCGGCCATGGCTTCCACGTACGGTTCGAAGCCCAGCGAGTCATCTTCCGTGGCTGCGTCGGGAACGTTGACTTCCTGATAGGAGTGCTGCTTGGGTTCGGGGGGCGAGCCGGGTTCGGGAGCCGAGCCGGCTTCGCGAGGTTCCGGAGGTGACTTCCCGGTTTCAAGGCCGCCGCTTTCTTGCGATTCTCCCGCGTCTTCCGACGCCGATCGAACGGAATGCCGCTCAGGTCCGGGAGGTGGGTCAGGTCCCGGTGGTGGGCCAGGATCGCGATGCGGCGGAGGGACCGACTTGATTTCAGGGCGATCGGTTCCTTTGCCTTCGTCGTCAGGTGCCGATTTAGGATGGCGATCCCCCATGGTCGATTTGAATCATAGCGCTATTCATCACGATTCGGTGCCTTTTCCGATCACTTCGTGGCACGTGACTTGGGGAACATAGTTCCGGTGTCACGGCCTACACTTGCAGCTCTGACGTCAACCGCGCCTGCGCGCCCGGTCCAATCCGCGCCGTGCGGGATAATGGAGAGCGATGCACGGGCACATCCTCTATAACGGCGACGTCCTCCCCGCCGATACCGCGATCCTCCGCGCCGGCCAGATCGGCGTGCTCTCGGGGTGGGGCGTTTTCACGACGCTTCGTATCTACGAGGGGATTCCGTTTGCCTTCGAGCGCCACTGGGAGCGAATGGCCCGCGACGCGCGCACGCTGCACATCGACTTGAGCCAAGACCCCGACGCGGTGCGGCGCAATCTGTTGCGGCTCGTCGAGGCGAATGGCGCCGAAGAGGCCACCATGCGCCTCTGTGTCTTCAGGAGCGAAGGGGGCTTCTGGGCCGGGCCCGGCTCGGGCAACGCCTCCGACCTGGTCGCGATGACGAACGACGTGATGCACTGGGCCGAGTCCGTCACCCTCGACGTGGCCGAGCAAGGCCGCCACGCGGCCTCGCCGTTCGCCGGGACCAAGACGCTGTCGTGGGCGCACAACCTCACCCTCGTCGAGACGGCCCGGCAGAACGGGGACGACGAGGTGATCCTGCTGAACGAGCGCAACGAGGTCGCCGAGTGCACGTCCGCCAACATCTTCGCCGCCAAGGACGGCACGACGTACACGCCGCCTCTCTCCTCAGGCCCCCTGCCCGGCGTGACCCGCGCCCTCATGCTCGACGAGTTGGACGCGCCCGGCGCACCGGTCGAGGAGAAGGTGCTCTCGCTCGATAACCTCTACGAAGCGGATGAGGTTTTTATCACCTCGACCACGCGCGAACTGCTTCCCGTGAGCGGCATCCGCGGCCGGTGTCTGCGTGGGGGCGACGGCCCATGGCCGCTGATGGAGACGCTGCGAACGGCGCTCGCGGCCTACATGCGTCGCTACGTGCAAGAGGCCAAGCGTCGCGTCGCGTGAGGGAGCAACCCGCATCGACGAGCAACGCAGGGCGGGTTTGAATCGCGCCACCAAACGAACGCCACCGCTAAATTGACACCCTGGAAACCGCTACCTATAATGAGCGGGTTTTAGCCGAGGCCGACCCGGCCCCGAAGCAGAAACGGCAAGCATGGACAAGCGGAAGCGGACTCGTTATCGGCGTCTGCTGGAAGAAAAACAGCAGGTATTGAAAAGCCTACTCGCCCGAGCCGGCGAGGCCGGCCGCGGCGCGGACTTTACCTCACCCGACGACTCCGCGCAACGGGCGGCGGACTCCTCTGCCAAGGAACTCGCCTTCTCGCAAGGCGATACCGAGCGGTTGCAACTGCTTCTCGTGAACGAGGCGCTCACACGCTCGAAGTCAAGGGATTTCGGGCTCTGCCAGGGGTGCGGCGAGGCCATCAACCCAAAGAGGTTGGACGCCGTGCCTTGGGCGGCCTTCTGCCACGCCTGCCAGCAGGAAGAGGAAGGCTGGGGCGGTCCGGATGTAGCGCCCAAATCGTAGCGCAAGGCCGGCTCGTATCGGAGTACACTGAAAGAGTATAGGAGCGGGCCTTCTCCAGTAGCTTCTCCATTTCGGCACTTCCGGGTCGCCGGCCTTTCGGCCTTCTGCGCGACTTGGTGGATTCGGTGGCCTCGGTCGCCGTGCCGGATCAATGTCGCCTCTGCGACCTTCCTCTTACCGCCATCTCGCGAGTTCCCGTTTGCGGGCCGTGCCTCGGCGCGATCGAAGGGCTCGATGCCTCGGTTGCGTGCGTGCGTTGCGGGCTGCCGTTCGAAGACGCCGCGGCGCTCCACAGCGTTGACCTCTGCGCGCTGTGCCGCACCGATCCGTGGCCGTTCGACCTCGCGCGCAGCTTTGGCGTCTATGAGGGCGACCTGCGCCGGTTGATCCACCTGCTCAAGTACGACCGTATGGTTCCGCTCGCCGCTCACTTGGCGGGCCGCATGGCGGGCCTCATCGAAACGCTGGCGCCGGCGGACGTGATGGTCCCGGTTCCGCTATATCGGTTGCGGTCGTGGCAGCGGGGCTTCAATCAGGCGCACGCGTTGGCCCGCGAGTTGTCGCGGCGATCGGGCGTCGAACTCGCGTCGCGTCTACTGACGAGGGTGCGCGCCACCAAGCCGCAAGCCGGGCTTTCGCACCAGGAGCGCCGCCGCAACGTCGACGGGGCGTTCTCTGTTCGCCGCAAGGCCGCCGTGCGCGGCAAGCGCGTCATCCTGGTGGATGACGTTATGACGACGGGTGCCACGCTGGGGGCGTGCGCGAAGGTGCTCAAGGCAGCGGGGGCGCAGTCGGTCGCCGCGTTGACCCTGGCGCGCGCGAAGAGGCGCATCACGCCTTGGAAGTTGAGTCAGAAGCCACGACCGCGCGACAGCAAGTCTGACGAAGCGAGTCACACGAAGTCCGGCCAAGCCGGGGAGGCGCGCTCATGAACGGCCGTAGCGCGCTGCACATTCCCGTGCTGGTGCTCAATGCCAGCTATGAGCCCATCCACGTGTGCATTGCCCGCCGCGCGTTGGTGCTCATGATCAAGGGCGTGGCCTCGGCCGAAGAGTTGAGCATTCATCATGTGCACTCGCCGTCGCAGGCGATTCGGGTGCCGTCGGTCATTCGGCTGCTTGAATACCGGCGCATTCCACGGCAAACGCGCTCGCTGTCTCGCAAAAACATCCTGATTCGCGACCGCTATACCTGTCAGTACTGCAAGGGCATCTTCTCGACCACCGACCTGACGTTGGACCACGTCGTGCCCCGCTCGCGCGGCGGCAACAGCAGTTGGGAGAATCTGGTGACCTCCTGCCGCAAATGCAACAACCGTAAGGGCAGCCGTCTTCCAGAGGAGGCCAACATGGCGCTGGTCAAGCGTCCGCGGCCCTTTAATCTTCACACCAGCCGCAGCTTGATGCGCCAACTGGGCAACCACCAAGAGGCTTGGCGGAAGTACCTCTTCTATTGACGCCGACCGTCACAGCCGGGCGCTCGGGCGCGACTCACGTGACGCGTGCCGTTCCCGTCTTCAGCGTCGAAAGCCGATAATATTCCTATGCCGGGACGAACGAGGGACTTCGCGGCCGCCGGCGAAGCCGCGGAGTTGATCCCGCTCTCGCTCGGCGTGCCGCACCCCTCGATCGAGAGGCGCATTCATACCTTCCTCGCCTCGCTCGTCCTTCACCTCACCGTGCTCGGTGTTCTGGTCGTTCTCGACCCACCGCGTCCGACACTGGTGGCCGCGGTCCCCACCGAGGAGGAGCTGCTCGAAGGCGAGCAATACAACAT
Organism: Bryobacterales bacterium; assembly: GCA_047516085.1. Lineage (GTDB taxonomy): Bacteria > Acidobacteriota > Terriglobia > Bryobacterales > UBA6623 > JAKZVK01. Next base: position 3,161 of record JAKZVK010000730.1, on the reverse strand, counting down.
CAGTTGGTATATACCCAAGCAGGAGTTGCCCAGCGTCGCTCCTCTCAGTTCTCCGGCCGAGGACGCCGGCGCGAACAAGGCCCTGCACCGCTCCGAGAGGCAGACCATCGTCGCGAACGACCCCAATCCCGACAGCGACCGGCAAATGATCCTCGGGCCAGCGCCCGAGATCAAGATCGAAAGCGACCTGCCATTGCCCAACGTCATCGCCTGGAACACCCCGGAGATCGCGCGGCCACGCTTTCAACTCCAGCAACAAGAGTCGTCCGCGCCGGAGCGGCAGGCGCTGGCGGCCGACGCCGCCCCGGAGATCGCCGTTCCCTCAACCGAGCGTCTGGACCTCGAATCGCTGCGAAAGCGAGACCCGCTGCGCTATCAAGCCGAGCAGGCCGAGCGGCAAACGCCCACGCGCCGCGCCTTGGACGCCGAGGCCGCTCCCGAGCTGGCGGCGGCCGCCGACGCGGTCGACCTCGCCGCGCTCATTGAAAATCCCCGGCTGCGCTATTGGACGGAATCTACCGCGCTCGAAGCACCCGAGGTCAAGGCGGTCGATGCCCCCACGGCTCCGGTTATCGACAGCCCCAGAAACTCCGAGCTGAACCTGGGCGTGTTCCAGGAGGGCCCGCTGCTGCGCTATCAAACGGCCGAGCAAGAGAGATCCGCGCCCCAGCGCGCCACGCTCGCTCCGCCCGAGCCGGCACCCTCGGTCGTGGGCGCAGCCGCGAGCGGTAACGGCGTTGATCTGGCGGGGGCCGGAGCCGAGGAACTACTGGCGAGCTTGGCCAAGCCCGATCTGCCCCCCGGCGTCGGCTCGCCGGACGGGCGCGACGGCGGACGCCTCCGCGCGCGAGGCGGCACAGGCGACGGGTCGATTGGCTCCACCTCCGGCGTTGACGGTGGCAAAACGGGCAAGGGCGAGCCGGGCGCGGTCGTTGTCGGACTCGATCCCGACCCGAACGCCAAAGCCGCAATTCCCATTGGCAGCCGCCGCGGACGATTCTCCGCCTCCCCGGATGGCGGTCCCGGGGGTGGCCAACTCGGTGGCAGCCCGATCAACTCGGCGGCCCTTCGCGTGCCCAACCTGTCGATCAGCTGCAGCGCACCGGCGGGCTCGGGACTGGCCGTCGTCCCGGGCCGATCGGCCTCGGGTGCCAAGGACCCATCTGACGGCGGCATTGTCGACGAACTGCGCCGGTTCTCGGGCTTCACGAGTCCCCGCGACCTGGGCCGGCCGCCGCTCATCGAGCCGGGGCCGGTGGACTTGCCACTGCCGAATGACCCCGACATTCTGTTCATGGATCGCGACGTCTTCGCACTCGCCATCAACATGCCCAACATCACCAGCCAGAGCGGGAGTTGGATCATCCGTTTCGCCGAGCGCGTCAAGAATGAAAAGAAGCGCGACGACAAGCAGCGCCGTCTGAACAGCAACGCACGGCCGGAGGGCGATGAGCCTCCGAAGGCGCCGCTCAGCGCGCCGTCGGCGCGCCGCAAGGTCGATCCCAAGTACATCCGCACAGCGATGAACGAGGGGATCGAGGGCACCGTGCTTTTGTACGCCGTCATCGACACCTCCGGCGTGGTTAGCTCCGTGCACGTGATGGAGAGCCTCGACGAGCGCCTGGATGACAGCGCGGTCGCGGCGCTTTTACAGTGGGAGTTCGATCCGGCCACGCGGTCGGGTACCGCGGTCGAGGTAGACGCCGTGGTGGAAGTGCCCTTTCGTCTGTTGCCCCCCGAGCGACAGGTGCAACGGTTTTGACGCCGCGACTTCTGCGCCGCCTTCGCCGATGGACCGTCATGCCAAGAGTAGCGAGAACCTTGTTCTCGTTATGCTTTCTCGTTAGGCGACATCGTACGACCGACGATGTAGGGGCACGGCATGCTGTTCAGTTCCATGACATCGTTTCCAGTTGTACACAAGACATGGTTTCCACTGCAGCAGTGGGCTAAGGTCGGATGAAGGAGTCTCCCCGATGCCCTTCCGGAAACTGCAAATGAAAGAAACCAGGATACAATTCGTCGTGCGCGCCGCCAGCGGCGCCGAATCGCTCAGTGAGCTGTGCCGCGAGTTTGGCATCTCGCGCCCGACCGGTCGCAAGTGGCGTGATCGCTACCTCGCCTGCGGGAATCTCGCTCACCTCGGTGAGCTGAGCCGCCGTCCGCGTTCCTCGCCGCGACGCAGCGCACCTCAGCGGGAACAGCAAGTGCTCGAGCTGCGCCGACGCTACGGCTGGGGCGCACGCAAGCTCCAGCGGCTGCTGGAAGAAAGCGGCGTGCGCTGTCCGGCGACGACGGTACATCGCATTCTCAAGCGCCACGGGCTGGTGAACGTGCACGCCCCACGGCCGGCCTTGCAACGCTTCGAGCGCCCACGGACCAACGACCTGTGGCAGATGGACGGCAAGGGGCCTCTGAAGAGCCTCGACGGTCGTTGTCAACCGCTGTCGATCCTCGATGACCACAGCCGCTATGCGGTCGGGTTGCACGCGCTGCGGGTGCTGCGCCGCGAGGAAATCCAGGCGTGTCTCCAACAAACGTTCGAGCAAGCGGGTTTGCCGGAGGCGATGTTGATGGATCGCGGCACACAGTGGTTTTCCGCACACAGCGAGCATGGGTTGACGGCGCTGTCGGTGTGGTTGATCAAGCAGGGGATTCGGTTGCTGTACGGGCGCCCGCGGCATCCGCAAACGCAGGGCAAGGTGGAGCGTTTTCACGGCGCGATCGAGGCGGCGGTGCGGCATCGTGGCGGACCGGCGCAGGTGACGGATTGGGCCGAGTGGTTGGCGCAATTCCGGCGCGAGTACAACGAAGTGCGGCCCCACGAAGCGCTTCAGATGGAGACGCCGGCCAGCCGTTGGCGGCCCAGCGAACGGTCGTATCAGCCGCAACCGCCGGCGTGGGAGTATCCGGCGGGGATGGAGGTCAAGCGGCTGAACGAGGCCGGCTGCCTGTGGGAGGGCGGCCGTCATTGGTTCGTGAGCGAGGCGTTGGCGGGAGAGTGGGTGGGCCTGGAGCGTTTGCCGCTGGATACGATTGCGGTGCGTTTTCGGCACATGTATGTACGCGAGTTGGAACTGGGTGCGCAGGCGACCCATTCGCTGGTACGGCCGCCCGCTCGCAGCCCAACTGGCCCTCGCCACCCCTATCGTCTGAAACGG
>JAKZVK010000729.1:0-11888 GCA_047516085.1 Bryobacterales bacterium | reverse complement strand
CAGCTCGGCCATCGTGGCGATCTTCTGCGTCCGGAACACCTTGGCGAGATCCTCCGCGCGATAGTATTCGGTCCGCATAATGATAGAATAACACCTTCAAAGGCGATCTTCTATCATTATCGTCCCACCACCGCGGCCGGCTATTGTCGATACAACACTACTTTTCAAGTGTCGAAAGAGACGGTAGACCAGACCCGTTGGCAATTCGTCAGCTAGAATTCAGCCAAAAACACTGGAGTTATTTCTGCGCCGACCCTTAGCGGGTGCGCGGGCCCGCGTCGCCTTCTTCTTGGCTGTCTTGCGAGACGGCGCGGCGGCGGCAGTCTTCGCTGTGACCCGGCTCGACGATATCGCGACTTTCTTCGCCGGCCGCTTCTTGACTGGGCTAGCGGCCTTTGTCCCGGACACGGTCCGAGTCTTTTTTGTCGGAGCTTTTTTGCGAGACGTCGTGCCACGCACTGCCTTCGGCGCCGGCGAGGCCTTCTGAGCGGTCGCTGACCGGGTCTTCTTCTTTACTGTCCCACGGACCTTCGTCGCGGCCGCAGCCGTGCGCGCCGCTCTCTTCTTTCCACTGGCTTTGCCACGCGCGCCCGACGTCGCCCGCCCGGGCGCGGGAGGAGGCTCCAGGTGTCCGTTTCTCGGGGGCGTCGGCCAGCTTCTCCGGCGTCAGCACGAACGGTACGGAGGCCCAGTTTTACAGGCCGAATCACACTTTTGGGGCACCGTTTCCTAAGAAACTCCCTCTGCGACGATGAAGCCGACGGCCCAGGCGCAGCATACGCCACCGAGGAGTTTCTGCTCCCACAAGACGGGCCCACGCCCGGTGACCGCTGTCAAGAAGCCGATTTCCGGCGGGCAACGGGCCTGTTGGCCCCTCATCGGCGAGGGGGGCATGGCCAGGTCGATCAGGCCGCCGATACCAAGCTGAACCGCCAGGTGACGCTGAAGATCCTATCTGCCAGAGGTATTTGCCACTGATCCGAGTCTAGCCCCCGCGTAGCGGGGCCATTGAGAAGAGCCGGCTAGCGAGGCAGAGCCGACCGCGTGAGGTCGGTCTGAGGCGGAGCCTTCCTAGCACTAGCAGCCCGCACCCGGCCAAAGTCCGGACCCGAACGCGACACTCCCAACCATCAAGCCGCCCGGTCACGCCCCGCCAGTTGTCGGCGCACCGGCGCCGGGCTGCAGCGCATCGCGGTCGAGATCGGCGATGCCGTCGATGATCTTCGCGTAGGCCCGTGCGATCTGCTCGAGCCCGACTGCGGGCACCCATTCGGGGGTATCCTGCTCGGTATGCTTGATTTCCGGCGAGGTAATGACCTGGATCGACGGCACGTCGCGCGCCATCCGGCCCATTTCACCGGACGCCCCGCCCTCCATGTCGGCGGTCACCCCGACGTTGAACCGGTTGAACGCGTCGAGCACGGTGTCGAGCATGGTGGGACTGCCGTTGACCCACCATCGCATCGGCGACACGGCGTTCATCATCCGCAACTGGCGACCCCAGTACTTCGTCCGGACCGCGGCGACATGCTCCAGGTTGATCGCGAGGACCGTGTTAGCGAGCGCCGTCTCCCGGTTGTCGTGGACCCAGCTCGTCCCCGGCCCGCCATGGTGACCGACCGACCCGAGGAACCGCAGGGTGCGCGGTCGCTCAGCGCGCGGGATCTTCGCGAAGTGCTCGAGCAACCCCATCATGACCGCCAGCCCCGACGCGTTGTCGAGCGAGGACTGGAAGTAACCATCCATGTGGGCGATGATGAGAACCTCCTCGTCGCTCACGCCCGGCAGCGTGCCCCAGACACTGTCGGCCCGCAACCCGGAGCGCATCTCGCTCTCCATCGAGTAGCGCACGGTCACCCGCTCGCCGCGACCGAGCCGGTCGCGCAACCGCATGCCGTCCTCGTAGCCCAGGTTGAACCCGGGGCGATCGCCGGTGCGCTGCCAGACGGCGAAGTTGTCTGAAATGCCATAGACGATACCGACCGCCGCCGCCCCCTTCTCGAAGGCGCGCGCCACCGACCGCTCGTCACGAATCGAGTGTCGCAGCGTGCCGGGGAGCGGGATGTCCTGAATCAGCACCGCCTTGCCGGCGACCGTGCGACCGAAGTAGTCGGCGTCGCTGCCGCCGCCCACCCAGACCAGCTCGAATTCGAGCCCCTCGGGCGGCGTGGACGCGGCGCCCTGTGGCGGCCGTGCCGACTCGAGCGTGAACGTCTCGTCGCCGCTGGCGAACGTCAGCTCCCAGGCCGTCGGGTTCCAGACCGGATTCAGATCGAACGGCTGGCGAGAGATGCTGTCGAGGCCATTCCGTCGAAAGTAGCCCTCGACCCAGTCCGCGGTTGCCACGTGTCCCGCGGTGCCGACGTTGCGGCCCCAGAACACGGTCCCGGCGTCTCTATCGGCCAGTGAGATCGCGTCGACTTCGAGCAGCATCGCCTTCAGGCGATCGCCCGCGATGTCGGCGTACCGCTCGTCCTCCGGCCGGAGCGGAATGCGAACGAACGCGTCGTCGCGTAGCTGTCCGGAGGCATCGAGCAACGGCTGCCCCAGCGGATTCGGCGGCGGCTGCTGCTGGGCCGCCAGCGGCGTCCCCGCGGCAACGAACAGCAGCACCAGAGCGATGCCGCGCCGCCATCCTGCAATCGAGCGCATGGGTCTCTCCCTTTCCCTTCGCCGTGGTTGACGGAGACGACCGTGTTGAATCGCCGCCAGTATAGCAGCACCGATGCGCTGCCTCGATCCCCGCGCTACCGCGGGGTGGTGAACGATGACGGACCGGGCCATCGACCCGGGGGCCCGGCACCACGTGGTGGTCGCCGTCAGCCCCGCGCGCCGGGGTAGACCCGGTGATCCAGCGAATGTCCATCCGGAAAAACAGCTGGGAGTTTAGCCAGGACGCCCCAAACGTTCTGGACGGCGAAAAGGAAGTAAATACTCGGATCTCGGCGTGGAGTGCGATTATTGACCGAGATCACGAGCTGTGCGCCAAGGCAACCCATAGGCGATGCCGCGCCTACGCCAGACCTAACCTGACTGAACCGGATTGGGCTCGGTGCGTCTCCCGAGCAGCCGTTCCAGGTCGTCACATAAGCTGACAAGAGGTGGCTTGAGATCGACCGTGGAGCAGGCACCGATCTTGTCGTGGACCTCCCGCAGGGCGCCAACGAACTCGGCGAGGCCCTCGAAGCTCAACCCCGTCTCCCCCTTGATTCGAGACTCGATCACCGTACGGACCACCGATTTTTCCAACGCCGAGCGCCCTTCGTCAGGACCGAAGCGACCATGTCCAATTGCGATCTTGATCTTGAGGATCAGGGCCCTTAGGGCACGCGCAGAAATAACTCCCGGTTTTCAGCGTGGCGTCGCGCTGAGCGTGTAGTTCCACTTGGGGAGTGAGTCGTGGTGTGCGATAGGCAGGTCGCGCATCTGAGTGTCGGTGATCTTTATATTCTTCTCATAGCGTTGGTCAACGAGTTGTGCTCGCACGGTGAGGCCGGTTGTGGTCGTGGTGGTGCCGATCGCGTGGAGCGTGGTCTCGTAGGTGTCGAGGGGTCGTCCCGCCCAGTTCTTGCTGATCTCGCTGAACAGTCGATGTTCGATCGGGTTCCACTTGGATGCGCCCGGCGGGTAGTGGGCGACCGTCACACTGAGGCCGTGGCGCTCGGAGAGTTGCTGCTGCAGGCGATGCTTCCACGCCCGACAACGGGACCCGTTGCTGCCGCCGCCGTCCGCCAAGATCGCGAGTTTTTTGGCATGGGGGTATCGCTGTCTGGCTTCGTCGATCCACCAGGCCTCGATGGCGTCGACCGCGAAGGCGGCCGTGTCTCGCGAGGTCCCGACGTAGAGGGTCCCGCGTTGGCCTGGAGATCGTAGATGCCGTAGGGGATTGCAATGCCGACGGCCTCCGAGCGGAAGTCGTGGTCGTTGACGTGGACCGGCGTGCGGCTCCACGCGACGCCGGGGTTCTTAAAGCGACCGATCAGCTCCTTACTTCTTGGTATCAACGCTGATGACGGGCAGGCCGCGGGCGGCAAAGTCCTCGCGCAGCGCCGCGATATGGGTGAACTGGGCGTCGCGCACTTCGGGCGATGTCGCGCAGACCCGCGCCAACTTCTTGTGGTTGACCCGGAGCGAGTAGCCCATCTGCTTGAGCAGCCTGGCGACGGTCTTCGGGCTGACGTTGATCCCGACGCGCTGGAGTGCCGTCGCGATCTTGGCGGTGGTCTTCTGGGTCCACTTGAGACCCGACACCTGGGGACGAGGGTGTCGGCATGCAGATCCCCAGCTGGTGCCGGATCGACGCCTTCATGTGATAGTTGAGCACGTCGTGTAGGTCAGTCGCCGCGGGGACGTTCTCCGCCCGAATCTCTTGCGTGGCGGTCGCCGCCTCGCCATCCTGCGTCTCGCAGTAGACCACCCACAGGGCAATCACGATCAGGGAGGTCCGCCTGGCGGTGTTGCTCCTCAGTCACAAATGCCCCAATTTGCTCGCTCGTCGCGTCTTGCCAGCCGGGCTCGCGGCTCGGATCATGGCTAACTTTCTCTGCGACAGCCCACTAGCGTGAAGGCACCAGGGCCCAATTGACAATGAGTCACCGGTGGCCATCGTTCCTACCCTTCGTGCACAGCTTGGCGACCTGGATCGGACGCTGCCTATCTCCCGTATCCAGACCCTGGACGAACTGGTGACCGGATCGGCGGCACCACGACGTTTCATGGTGCTGGTGTTGGCCACGTTCACAGGGGTCGCCCTAGTACTGGCGCTGGCCGGCGTCTACGGCGTGCAGGCGTACGCCGTGTCTCGCCGGACCTCAGAAATAGGTGTGAGGGTCTCGCTCGGTGCCAGACCTTCGGCCCCGGAGGGGATCGAAGGGAACTGGATTCAGACCAAGCCCGGGGAAGGTTGGTGGTCTGCGATGTGGGTGTACGGTCCACAGGCGCCGGCCTTCGATGGCACCTGGAAGCTGGAGGACATCGTCGAGGTCCGATGAAGCTGGCGCCCCGGTGGGGCGCCTATCGCGAAACCCAAATGTTCTTCGAGGGTTTCGGCCCTTTGTCTTGGTTGCCGTTGGGAGCTTTAGGTGGATGGTCTGATACTCTTTAGGCCCATTTCGGGCTATTCGTCGGGACCACACTCAGGAGATACCGTGAAGACCTCAGTTCTTGCTTGCTACCCTGATGATGCTGATCGTGGCGACGGCGGCCCTGGCGCAGGACGCTGGAACGCCGGACCCCGAGACCTTCCGGGGATCTCTATCCCGGCAAGGCCTATTCGCCTTACGCTCAACGTTCTTTCCCCAGCCAAGTGTTTTGGGGCGAAACGCCGCTACGACACGGTTGCCGTCCAGTGCTTACCGAGCCAACGTCAGGCCTGAGAACGCCAAAGCCCTACGGGGTGGCGCCGCAGCCGAGACGGACCAGCCGTCTCGCTCGCCGCAACGTAGCCTGGCAGTCGCGCCGTCTTTACCGCGGCGGCTGACAAAGGTGTGGCGTTCTACCGGACTGTGTCCGTTTTGGAGCCGTCGATCGCGCCGGTGTCGATAACAGTGGTTGTCTCGACCGGTAAGCCTTGTTCGGCCAGCAACACCCGCAAAAGCGCCGCCGTTTCGGGGGATCGCTTGAGGGTATTACCATAGAACTGACCGTCGGCAATGTCGAGCGCCGTCCACCCTTCCGTCCAACCCAGTCGCCCCCCACCGCTCCGCGTGAGCTGAGCGGTGAGCGTCGCGCCCTGGTCGGCCAAAAATTGCACGAGCTCATGCGCGCCGCGATGGGCGGCGCCGTGAAGTGCTGTATACCCATAGTCACTGACGTCAGTCACATCGCCGCCCAATTCCAGGGCCAGCTTGACGGCGGCGAGCGCTTCCACATTCGTGCCGGGATTCTCACCCGGGGAAAAGATGCCGACTCCGGCCGCCGCCATGAGTGGCGTGGTCTGGTCATTGGTCCGTAGTAGAGGGTCGGCGCCGTTGTCCGCGAGCACTCGCATCATTTCAACGTCCGCAGCCTTCGCCGCCAGGAGGAATGGTGTCGCCCCCCGCCGGTCCTGGAGGTTGCGATAGCCGTCCCGTGGCTCCTTCCACTGACGAGCATCCGGATCCGCGCCGTGCTCGACCAATTGGGCGATCAGCTCGAGGCTGCTCACGGTCCCTCCCGTCACCGGACCCGGGATTTTTGATTGGCCCACGTTGGGGCGTCGCACCCAGGAGAGATGGTGCAATGCCGTCCATCCATGGTCCGCCGCATTCGGATCCGCCCCGTGATCCAAGAGCCATGCAGCGAAATCGTAGTTTGCGTTGGCCACGGCCATGACCAGGGCACTCATGCCGTCAGGCAACGGCGCGTTTACATCCGCCCTCGCGGCGACCAGGACGTCGGCCGCCTCGATGTGGCCGGCTTGAGCCGCGAACATCAGTGGTGTGAATCCACCGATTGACCGGCGCCCGACGTCGGCGCCGGTCTCGATCAAGACCTTGGCGACCTCGGGATTGTTCTCGACGGCTGCCCACATAAGCGCCGTCTGCCCGCGCCACTGTTCTCGCGCATCCACGTCCGCCCCGTGGGCGACGAGCAGTGTCACCGTGTTCGGACTGCCAGACCGGGCTGCGATCATCAGCGCCGTTTCGTTTTCTCCGACGGCGTCATTCGCACTGGCGCCAGCGCTGAGCAACCTGTTGATGATGGGGGCGTGGCCGTTCTCGGCGGCCAGTAAGAGTGGCGTTACGCCATACCGGTTCTCGGTGGTAACGGTTGCTCCGGCGTCAAGCAGGAGCTCCACGGTGGCGAGGTCACCGCGGTGCGCCGCCCAGTGGAGCGCCGTCGTGCCATCGGCCTCTGGAGCGTCGACCTCAAATCGTTCCAACAGAACCCGTACTTCGTCGGTGTTGCCAGACTTGACGGCGTCCACGAGCGGAACCGCACGACCCGCCGCACCAAGACTGAAGAACGCCAGCACCGGAACGCTCCACCACTTGGCGAGACGTCTTGCGTCCATTCGTGGTCTCCTTTGGTGTGTTTTCACCCGCGGGATCAGAGATCGACCAGTGGTCCGGTGCTGTCTCCAAAGTCGTCGACCGGGACACCAAGTTTTCCCAGCATGCTCACCAGCAGATTTGCCATCGGTGTGTCGGCCGGATACGCGAGATGACGGTTTCCCTTCAGTTGCCCCGCGGCTCCACCTAGCAAGACGAGCGGCATGTCGATGTGGGCATGCTCGTTGGGATTACTGAGGCCAGCGCCATAGAGTAGCATCGTGTTATCCAGTAGATTGCCGTCGCCATCTGGGGTGGAGCGAAGTTTCTCCATGAAGTAGGCGACCTGTGACGACTCATAGGCGATGATTTTGGCGTATCGCGCCAACGTCTCGGGGTCGTCCCGGTGATGCGAGGTCGCGTGATGGGGTTGGGGGATGCCGATCTCTGGATACGCCCGTTGACTCGATTCGCGTCCCAGCAAGAGAGTAAAGACCCGCGTAATATCCGCCTGATACGCCAGACACTGCAGGTCAAACATCAGCTTGCAGTGCTCATCGAACGTCCCCGGTATCCCGACCGGACGTTCCAAGGCAGGCAATTCGTCTTCGTCGATCCGCGCCTCGACTTTCTCGATACGGCGCTCGACCTCGCGAGTGGCTTCAAAGTAATCGCTGACCCTGGTGCGGTCATCGGGACCGAGCGTTTTTTGCAAGTGAGCCATCTCGTCCGTGACCGAATCGAGGATGCTACCCGTTTTCTGCATCCGTGCCCGTCGCTGCTCGGGGGTTCCGCCGTCCCCAAAGAGACGTTCAAAAACGATCCGTGGGTTTGGCTCGGTCGGCAACGGTGTCGTAGGCGTTCGCCACGCCAGGACGTTGCGGTAGACGCAGCTGTAGCCGTTCTCGCAATTGCCGACCTCGAACGTGTGCTCTATTCCCAACTCGAGCGACGGGAGCGGTGTGTCTTTTCCGATCTCGCGGGCGGCCACTTGGTCGATGGTCGTGCCGGCCAGCAAGTCGGCCCCTTCGGTACGTCTCGGGTGCGAAGCGTTCAACCACGCGGCGGTACCCCGGGTGTGGTCTCCGTTACCGTCACCCATCGACTCTGCCTGGGCCGCGCTGAGACCACTCACCACGACCATCTGCTCCCGAAATCGCTCGAACGGCTGGAGACAAGGCGAGAACTCGAATGCCGCGCCTTCGGTCGTGGGTTTCCAGTGATTGATCTGTCGCCCCATCGCGACCCCGTTGGGGATGTATACGCAGCCAAGCCGAGGCACCGGGCTCGCCGCCGTCTTGGTGAGCGCCGTGAGGGCCGGTACCATCGCATCCAGAAGCGGCAGCGCCAGGGTCACACCCGCACCGCGAAGAAACGTTCGACGGGGCAGCGCCATCTTGCTGATGATCATGATTTCGATCTCCTCATTTGAAACGGGTGACTGTTGACGATGCCCAAGATCAGTGACGAAAACCGGTAGTTATCGACGGCGGCGCTACGGATAATCGCGCGCACCGCCGGTGCGTCGTAGTATTCCACCCCACGTCCCAACGCGTAGGTGAGCATCCGTTCGGTCAGAGTCGTCATGAAGGCGTTGGAGCGGCGGCCAAGCACGTCGCGGAGCCCGTTGACGCCTTCGAATACGGTCCCGTCCGGCAACTCGCCGGTCGCATCGATCGGCTTGAAGGTTCGGTCGACCGACCGATGGCGCCCGACCGCGTCGAATTCTTCGAGCGCAAACCCCGGCGGGTCCATCAGTCTGTGACAGCTGGCGCAGGCCGGATTCGAACGATGCTGTTCCATCGCTTGACGCATGGAGAGCACTTCGCCCTGGTCGCCATTCTCCACCAATGCCGGCACATTCGGGGGGGCCTCCGGGGGCGGCGTGCCCAGAATATTTTCGAGGATCCACTTGCCCCGCACCACCGGCGATGTGCGGTCGGGATACGCGGTCACGGCCAAGATTGCTCCTTTTCCCAGGAGCCCGTACCGGAACTGGTCCGTGAGCGTAATACGACGGAAGTGCTCGCCCTTGACGTTGGAGATTCCATAATGAAACGCCAGGCGTTCGTTGACAAACGTAAAGTCGGCGGTCAGCAGCTCCAACGCGCTGCGGTCCTCACGCATGAGGCTGCCGAGAAAAAGGTCCATTTCACGCCGCAACGCGACCCGCAAGCTCTCGTCAAAATCGGGAAAGGTCTCCTGATCGGGTGTCACCGCCGCGAGATTGCGCAGATACAGCCACTGTCCAAAGAAATTGCGCGTGAACGCCTCAGACCGCGGGTCCGCCAGCAATCGCCGCACCTGCTGTTCGAGGACAGGTGGCTGGTGGAGCTCTCCGCGTATCGCGAGATCCAGTAGCTCCTCGTCCGGAATGCTGCTCCAAAGAAAAAAGGACAGACGAGAGGCCAGATCGAGGTCCTCTATCGCATATACGGCGTTTGGTGGAATATCGGTTGGGTCGCGTTCAACCCGAAACAAGAACGAGGGACTCACGAGGAGTCGTTCGAGCGCCATCTGGACACCCGCCTCAAAACCGCCTTCTTCCCATCCCCGTTCATAGAAGGGTAGCAACCGGTCGAGATCCGCGTCGCTCACCGGTCGTCGATAGGCTCGGCGGGCCAGCGTCGAGAGAATCTTTTTTGCACAACCAGCTTCGTCGGCGGCATCGTCTGGCTGGCATACGAAGATACGGTTCCTGCTGGGGGTCTTCCCCGGACCCGTCGAGTTATAGGGGCCGCTGATCGCCACGCTCGCCAGATACGGTTGGGGTCTCTCGGAATTCGGGTGGCGCTGAAACGGCCGTCGTAATCGCTCGTCAGCCGCCGACGATTTCTTGAGAAACGCGACGGTGATTTCCCGGGGGCCGGCCGGCACGGAAACACGCACGTTCCAGTCGGCGTCGAGATCTCCGCGCAGCCCCTGGCCATATTGGCTCGATGCCTCGCCGTCCGTCGGTGAGACACCAGCCAAAGTGAAGAGGTCAAGCCGCTCCCCGTCTAGACTAATTTCCAGGTCGTGGGAGGTCTCGAAAATGGGTATTTGCTCGCCCACACCGCCTTCCCCGCGCCGGGTGAGTAACGCCTGAATGAGATATTCGCCGTCCCGCGGAAAGTTGTATGTGATGAGCGCGCCCCCGCGGGTGCCAAAGGGGAGACCGTTTCCGCGCTCAGCCTGCGATGAATCGACGTTGAGCTCGAATGTTTCGACGTTTGGACCGGCCAAGGGCGCGCCTACTGCTCGACCCGCGATCTTCTGCGCGGCCAACAGATACCGTTCCATAAGGGTCGGGGACATCCGAAGTACACCGGCGATGTTGTCAAAGCCGTAGCTGGCATCGTCGCCGGGTAGCAGCTCCTCGACCGCAACCTCGAGCCCCAGGAGGTCACGAATCGCGTTCTGGTATTCGGTGCGATTTAGACGGTGAAAGGGCTCGGTGCGGCCGGGATCCGGTCTCAACGCGGCCTCCGCATCGAGCGCTGCTGCGAGATACGACGCCAGACCGTTGTGGGCGTCTTGCGCTGGACGCGGTCGCCCGGCCGGGGGCATAACACCGGCCCGGACCTTTCGAACGACCTTTTCCCAGAGCTCGGCGTCCGTCGCGACGTTCGTGACATCGACCGACTCCAGGGAAACGGGAACCAGCCCGCGTTCGGTCTGCGCGTCGCTGTGACAGGTCACGCAATATCGATCGAGAAGCGCCCGCTGCGTGGCAGCGGCGGATTCGTGCGGGCTGACGGTTAGCGAGCCTCCCGACGCGTATACTCCGGTGCCCACAGAAAGGGCTGCCAGACATACGGCGAGGCTTACGGCGAGACCTCGTGTCATCGCCATCGGTGCATCCTCAGGTTGGAGCGTCTTTGGGCCGACCGAACGCCACTCCACCAAGCTATCATAGCGGCATCGGCTACGTGTGGCCGAAAAGACTCGGCGGACATCTCGCGCGATGATACCATGCGGCGCACAAGCGAGGACGCCCGGTGCGCCAACACCAGACGCCCTCTAACCCGTCAACTGGAATGGCGGTCGACCAAGTTAATTAAGTCGACCAAGTTAATTAGGATGTTACGGTGCAGTAGTTACACCAAGAATGGCGCTTGTGACCGGCGCAACATGCCGAGTATGGCGTAGGTGCCCCTCGTGCAAGAGGAGACGTTTCCGCCGCCCACAGTCAACGGCGCACGCACCGCTTCCCGGCCGTGTCTCGTGGGGATGGGTCGCGGTCATCACCTCGCATAGGCCGCTGAGAAGGCCGATGATCGCGCGTGAGAAGTGACGGCCGCTATCCGCGGCATGGCATCGTCAGGGTCTCGCATGCTCCGAGCGTGTCTGTCGCGTCAGGTCGTCGTGCCCGTCGGACTCGCGATTCCCGGCGTCACCCTCGAGCGCCTGCACGCGCCGGTCGAGTTCTTCGTCGCTCACATGCGGGTACGGCCGTCCTCCCTCGTGATGGGATGGCCCTTGCGGCAATTGCACTCCGAGTGTGTCCGCCAGGCGTCGCTGTCGGTCGAGCATCTGCAGATAGCGCGCCAAGGCTGGGCGCGGTCGCCCGTTCGGCATTAACGGTCCGTCGGCAAGCAAGGTGTGACTCAGGCACGATCCGATGGCGCCGACTTCAGTGTAGCGCGCGACTAGGGTAGATCAGTGAAGGACGCGGGCCAGCACGCGGGCGTTCGCGTTCTTAAACGTTTAACGTCCAGATGCCAGGTCTAAGTCCACCGCCTTTAGGCGGTAAGCTTTCAGCCTCCAACTCGGGGGGCAGGGGGCTGAGAAGTGGGGGGAATACCGTCACGCCGGGCACGCGGTCACGGACCTGAAGTATCACATGGTGTGGATCACGAAGTACCGGTATCAAGTGATGCGCGGGGATGTCGCGGAGCGGGCTCGAGAGCTGATCCGTCAGATCTGCGCGGCGCG
>JAKZVK010000728.1:0-2821 GCA_047516085.1 Bryobacterales bacterium | reverse complement strand
GAATACATCCAGGTGATGTCGGAGGAGCCCCATCACACCGGCAGCCAAGCGAGCGTGGATGTCGCCAAGTACGTTCTCGGCAAATTCAAGGAGTGGGGGCTTGATGCGGAACTCGAAGAGTTCGAAGGTTTGATGCCGACGCCGCGCGAGCGGTATCTCGAGCTGATCGAGCCCGAGAACTATGTTCCGACCTTGCGGGAGCCCGCCATCCCCGAGGACAAGGACTCGTCCGACCCGGGCCAGCTCCCGAGCTACAACGCCTACTCGCCCGACGGCGATGTGACCGGGCAGATCGTCTACGTCAACTACGGCATGCCGGCCGACTACGAAAAGCTCGCGGAGTTGGGCATCAGTGTGGAGGGCAAGATCGTCTTGGCCCGTTACCTGGGCGGCTGGCGCGGCATCAAGCCCAAGGTGGCCGCCGAACACGGGGCGATCGGCTGCCTGATCTTCTCCGACCCCAGGGACGACGGTTATTTCAACAACGATCCCTACCCGAAAGGTGCGAGCCGGCCGGAGTTCGGCGTGCAGCGCGGCAGCACGATGGACATGCCCATCCACCCCGGCGATCCGCTGACGCCCGGCTGGGGCTCGGTGCCCGGAGGCCGCCGCTTGGAGATCGCCGAAGCGAAGACGCTGCCGAAGATCCCGGTCTTCCCGATCTCGTGGGGTGACGCAATGCCGATCTTGCGCAACCTCGGCGGCCCTGTCGCGCCCGAAAAGTGGCGTGGCGCCCTGCCGCTCACGTATCACATCGGGCCGGGACCGGCGAAGGTTCGACTCAAGCTCGAGTTCGATTGGACCATCCCCACCGGCTACAACGTCATCGCGCGCATTCCGGGCAGCGAGTTCCCCGACGAGTGGATCATCTACGGCAATCACCACGACGCCTGGGTCAACGGGGCGATGGACCCCGTCAGCGGTAACGCTGCGCTGATGGAAACCGCCCGCGCGGTCGCCGAGGCATTGAAAGAAGGGTGGAAACCTAAGCGCACCCTCATCTTCGCCAGTTGGGATGCCGAAGAGTGGGGCCTGATCGGCTCGACCGAGTGGGCCGAGAAGCACGCCGACGAGCTGCGCGGAAAAACCGTCGTCTATTTCAACAGCGACAGCAACCGCCAGGGCATCTTGAGTTTTTCCGGCTCCCACACGCTCGAGCGTTTCTTGAACGACGCGGCGCGCGACCTGACCGATCCACGCACGGGCAAGAGCGCCTGGGAGGTCATGAAGGAGGACGCGCTCAAAAAGGCCGGCGACGACGACGAGAAGAAAAAGAAGATCGATAGCCGCCGTGACCTGCGTATCGGCGCGCTCGGCTCGGGGTCCGACTATACGGTCTTCCTCGACCACCTCGCGATCTCGTCGGTGAACACGGCGTTTCGCGCCCCGGTCTTTGGCGTCTACCACTCAATATACGACTCGTTCGATTGGTACCGGCGTTTCGGCGATCCTGAGTTCATGTACGGGCGCACGTTGGCGCAGTTCCACGCGCTGGCGATGGCCCGCATGGCCGACGCGGATGTTTTACCGTTCGAGTTCACGAACTTCGCCGACACCTTGAGCGTCTACCTGGACGAGTTGGACAAGCTGCTCGACAAGAAGCGCAAGAAGCACCCGGCGGTGTCGCTCGATCTCGTGCCCTTGCGGGACGGGCAGGAGCAGATCGCCGAAGCGGCCGCGGCGTACGAAAAGGCGTTCGAGGAGGTTTTCTCGAACGGTGGTCCCAACGGCGATGTGGCGAAGGTGAACGCCGAGTTGCGAAAGTTTGAGCAAAGGATGCGCCTCGAAGGCGGCCTGCCCGGCGAGCGGGAGTGGTACAAGCACGCCCTGTACGCGCCGGGGTTCTATACCGGCTACGGCGTCAAGACCATCCCCGGCGTGCGGGAGTCGATCGAGCAGAATGAGTGGACGACCGCCGGCGAACAGGTGAAGGTGGTTCGGGGGATCTTCGACGGCTTGGCTAATCAGATTCGGAGCGCCGAGCGGGAGTTGATCGAGTTGATCCCGTAGGGCGGTCTCAACCCCTTCCCCAGAAAACTCGTGAAGGGTTCCCGCCTCCCTTGTAAGGAACAGCTCTGTAAGTCCCCTATTCTTAGACAGGGGCGATTCTTGAACACCGAACGCTGTTTCGGTTCCAGTGCCCTCCGAGAGACGTGAAAGTTCGTGCCGGACCGCTCCCTGACCCGAACGAGCCGGAACCAAGCATCGGTGAAACTGGAACCTGAGGTGAAACGCGACGGCTCACCTACCACAGGCCACGATTCCTAACCGGGGCTTCCCACCCAACATTCCGAACGCAAACAGGCCCGTTTACGGGCCTTGGTTTCGATTAGGCCAGGCGTTGTACGCCTGGTAGCATGCCCCCCCGAGCGATGAACAGGCTCCTTCGAGGGGCCTTACCCCAAACCGGCTTGAGCCACGAACCGGCACAACCGCCTCGGACGAATCGAGCCCGCTGCCCCATCGGGAACGGCTCAAGCCCGCTACTGTAAGGCCGCTGAACCGGCCTGGCGGTTGTCAGGGGCATCGGGGCAAACCAGCCGTACAACGGCTGGCCTAAATGGACCCAAGCCGCGTAAACGCGACTGAGGCGCCAAATCCTGCCCGCTACGACAAGAATCCTACTATGTAGGTACTGACGGTCACGGCTCGGTTTCCGGGCTCGGTTGCGTAACGTCCGCTACTTCGGCGTCGCCATATCCGGTTCTTCGCACGTGATGAACTCGAGCAGCGCCGGCTTGCCCTCGCGCGTCTGGGCAATGCCCCGCACGATCGCGGCAGCCACATCCTCGGGCCGCTCGACCCGTTCGGAGTACGCGCC
>JAKZVK010000727.1:0-2913 GCA_047516085.1 Bryobacterales bacterium | reverse complement strand
GACGTCAACGAGACAGATGCGGCAGTTGCCGGCGATCGAGAGGCCGGGATGGTAGCAGTAGCGAGGAATGAAGATCCCGAGCTGCTCCGCCGCCTGGATGACCGTGGTTCCTTCGGCAACGGTGATCTCGCGGCCATCAATAGTCAAGCGGCTCGAGCTAGGCATGGGCGGCGGTCTCCTTGCTCGCGGGCGAGCGCTCGACGCTCCGGGAAATGTACTCCTCGAACTCGTTCCGGAATTTCGCGATGTAGGACTGCACCGGCCAAGCGGCCGCGTCCGCGAAGACGCAGATCGTCTTTCCTTCCATGTCGCCAGCGATGGCGAGCAGGTCATCCAAGTCTTGAGCCTTCCCCCGCCCTTTACGGACGCGCTGCATGATACGAAGTACCCAGCCGGTACCCTCACGACACGGCGAGCACTGTCCGCACGACTCGTCCGCGAAGAACTTGGCGGCGGACTCGAGCGCCTCCACCATGCAGGTGGTGTCGTCCATGACGATGACACCGCCGGAGCCGGCCATGGTGCCTGCGGCCCGGAGCGAGTCGAAGTCCATGGCGACGTCGATCTCATCGGCGGTCAAGATCTTCGCCGAGATGCCCCCGGGGATAACGGCCTTGAGCTGGTTGCCGTCGCGGATACCACCCGCCCT
Organism: Bryobacterales bacterium; assembly: GCA_047516085.1. Taxonomy (GTDB): domain Bacteria; phylum Acidobacteriota; class Terriglobia; order Bryobacterales; family UBA6623; genus JAKZVK01. The sequence goes on along the minus strand of JAKZVK010000727.1, from coordinate 2,264 downwards.
CTCGATCAGCTCTCGTAGTGTGATCGAGACCGGCGCCTCGTAGACGCCGGGCGTGACGACGTGCCCGCTTACGCAGAAGAGGCGCGTGCCGCCCTGACTCTCAGTGCCGATCTCCTTGAACCGCTCGACTCCGTGGCGCAGAATGAACGGCACGCAGCACAGCGTCTCGACATTGTTGACGATGGTAGGGCAGGAGAAGAGGCCCTCGATCGCGGGGAAGGGGGGCTTGAGCCGCGGAAAGCCCTTCCCTCCTTCGAGCGAGGTCAAAAGCGCCGTCTCTTCGCCGCAGATATACGCGCCCGCACCACGGTGGATGACCACATCCAGATCGAAACCGGTCCCCTGGATATCCGTGCCCAGCCAACCGCTTTCGTGGGCCTCGTCGATGGCGCGCTGTAGGCGATGAGCCGATCGGAAGTACTCGCCGCGGATGTAGACATAGGCCTTGTGACAGTCGATAGCGTAGGCCGCGATGATCATGCCTTCGAGCAGCGCGTGCGGGTCGCGCTCCATGAGGTAGCGGTCCTTGAAGGTACCGGGCTCGCCCTCGTCGGCGTTGACCACCAGGTATTTCGGCTTGTCCGTGTCCGCGGGGATGAACGACCACTTCCTACCGGCCGGGAACCCTGCGCCGCCCAGTCCGCGTAGATTGGCGGCGAGAACTTCGTCGATCACTTGCTTCGGGGTCATCGAGGTGAGAGCCTTCTTGGCCGCCACGTACCCGCCATCGGCCACGTAGTCATCCATCCATGTCCCGTCGGGATCCGCGAAGCGCAGAGACAGCACCGGCCCATCCGTGGAGATGTAAGGCGTAGGCTCCGGGGTCGACTCCGCCGCGGCGGGCTCTGTCAGCGCGTCCTTGATGATCGCGGCGACCGTTTCGCCTTCGAGTGGACCAACGAAGCGTTCGTCGAGCTGAGCCATGGGCGCCATTTCGCAAGCGCACAGGCACTCGACCTCGGTGAGGGTGACCTCGCCCCCGGACGTCGTCTCGCCGGGGCGGATGTTCAACTTCTTCTCGATCTGATCGAGCAGATTCCCCGCGCCGCGCAGCATGCAGGGCAGGCTCGTGCACACGCGAAGCTCGCGTCGGCCCACTGGCTCGGTGTGGAACATGTTGTAGAAGGAGACGGCCTCGCGCACCTTGGAGCGGGATACTCCCAGGATGCCTGCGACCCAGAGCTCCGCGTCCGGAGCGACGTAGCCTTGATGCTCTTGAACGAGCCACAAGAGAGGCAGCATGGCCGCCTTGGGGTACTCGTAGCGCTTCAGAATCTCGCCTGCTTTGCCTTCGAGGTCCGAGAGCGGCAAATTCAACGGTCGAGCTCCCCACCGATCATGTTCACGGAGCCAAAGGTAGGAATGAGGTCGGAAATCATGTCCCCCTCGATGAGTGTGGGCAGCGCCGACATGATGGCGAAGCAGGGCGGGCGACACCGCAACCGGTAGGGCCCTCCGCTTCCGTCACTCACCACGTAGAACCCCAGCTCCCCATTGGCTCCTTCTACCGGGAAGTAGACCTCCCCTTTTGGAGCTCGCACGCCGTGGCCGTACATAACCAGCTTGAAATTTTGCATCAGCCCTTCGATATTGCCGTAGGTGTCCTCTTTGGCCGGCAAGAAGACTTGTTTCTGGTCCGCGGCAATCGACGGATACTGGGCCCGACCGGAACCCTCGAGGGTCGGACCGGCGACGGCGCAACCGCCCGAGATGGCGTCGATGTTGCCCACCTTGGCGAGGTCGACCATCTCCGCGGCGGGGATTGGCCGTCCGGTTTCCGGGTTGGTCAGCACCGGTCCGGGCGGGATGTCGCGGAGCGCAGCCTCGACGATGCGCATCGACTGCTCCATTTCTTCCATGCGGACCAGGTAGCGATCCATATTGTCGCCCCGGCTTCCTACTGGCACGTCGAAGGGCAGGCGATCGTAGACGGCATACGGGCAGTCCTTGCGGACGTCGTACTCGGCGCCGGTGGCGCGAAGGAAGGGGCCCGTGATCCCATACGAGATGGCCTCTTCGGGGGAAATCACACCGGTGCCGTTCATACGATCGGTAAAGATGCGGTTGCGCGTCAAGAGCCCGTGCGTTTCGTCGAGGACTTTGCGGGTCTCCACGAACGCTTGGGCGCAGGGCTCGGCGAAATCGTCCTGCAGGTCGGCCTTGACGCCGCCCACGCGGCAGTAGCTCACGGTCATCCGAGCCCCGGTCACCTTCTCCACCAAATCCCAGAGGTACTCCCGGGCCTTGATCATGTAGAGAAAGAC
>JAKZVK010000726.1:0-7330 GCA_047516085.1 Bryobacterales bacterium | reverse complement strand
CCGCCCAGCGGAAAGAACGCTGCCTTGGCGGCATCGGTCAGCATGATGTGGTACCAGAGCCGGTACTTGCCGTCCTCGTGGAGGACCTGGTGGTATGCCCCGACCCGGTTTTCCCAGGGACGGTCGGTCCGGAGCCACGGCTCGGTCTTGCGCGCCTTCTCCATCGTGATGCGCACGCCGAAGGGCACTTTGACTTGCTTCATGCCGTGTCCCGACACGTCGACGATGATGTTCCAATCCCTCTTCAGGTTGGCGATGCTGTCTTTGGCGGCTTCGGTGATGCGGGCGGGGTCGAGGGTCGGTGACAGGATGCCCTGCGCCACGTGTCGCCGGTCGAGAAAGAGGGCAGGAGGCCCCGCACGCATGCCGGCCTGCGTCTCCTGGATCGTTTGCGCGTACGACGCGAGGGGTGCAAGGACGGTGATGAGTCCCGTCGAGATGACCGGCCCCAGTTGTCTGAGTACAAGGTGTTCAAGGCGTCCTACTGCGTGCACAGAATGGCTCCTCTGATTGTGGGTCTGTTACGATTCTCGATCAGCCTCAAGCAACCACTTCGGAGGGTCAGCGATTGACGTAAGGGTAGCAAGCGTTGTCGGAGTCTCGGGCAACGCAGCGGAAAGGCTACACTGAACTTACGCAGTTCGGCGGACTTAGGTGGCTACTATCGCTTCATACGACGCCCATCTTGAGCAGCTCGTCGAGGTAGCCGAGAGGCTGAAGGCGGCGCTCGATGGAGCCGGCATCGTGTATCGCATCGTCGGCGGACTCGCGGTCTTCTTGCATGTGCGAGACCGCGACCCGCTAGCAGCTCGGGCGACGCGTGACGTTGATGTCGCTGTCCACCGAGACGACTTGGAGAGTATCCGCACGGCCGCCGCTGGGTCAGGATTCGAATTCCGGCACGCCGCCGGCGTCGACATGCTCATCGATCGTGAGTCTCCATCGGCGAGGAGTGCAGTCCACTTTGTGTTCATGAACGAGAAGGCTCAGCCCGACTATCTCGAGCCGGTCCCCGCCATGCGCGACGCTGTGCGTACTGACGACGGCCTCTTGATCGGTTCGGTCGCGGATATGGTGAAGATGAAGCTCACGAGTTTCCGGCTCAGGGATCAAGTTCACATCCAGGACATTGACGGAGTCGGACTCATCGCCGAGGAGGTGGAGCAAGGCCTCTCCCCGGAATTGAAGACCAGGCTCGAGCAGGTCCGCGCACAACGGTAATTCTCTTCTCAGTCTGAGTTGTACTCTTTGTCTAGAGCGGTTTCACAGATGACGTAAACCGCATCCGAAGATGCTTTCGCTATAAGCTAGCGCGTCGATGCTAGGCAGCCCCAAGAGTTGTCTATTCTATTCCTGAAAATGCTCTATAGGCCGGTCGTTTACGGCCGGTTCAGCGTGGCCGCTCGCTCCTCTCCAGGGCGCTTCAGCGTCCTTCCCACAAGCCGGCTTCAGCCATCGTGGATGGCGGATCCGATTTCCGTAACAGCGGTGGCTGAAACTGAGCCACTACCCAAAGAAAAGCCGCATCCGGGTTCAAGGTGGCTACCCGGGGGCTTGCCTCGGCCCCACCGGCGCAAAACCCCCGACGAACAGTTTCACGTCGTCTCCGCTATCGACCCTGATCGCAATTTCATAGGCCAAGCGCCGGGCGCGTACATGCGCGGCGTATCGCAAGACGCCTTTGCTGCCGTCATAGAGGACCGCCTCCGGCCTTACGCTGATTTCTTCTTCAAGCGCTTGCGGAGCACCTTGGCGAGAAGGCGGCCCGTGTAGCTCTTGCGCGAACGCATGACCTGCTCCGGTGTGCCGTAGGCGACGACCTCGCCTCCTTGGTCGCCCCCTTCCGGGCCCAGGTCGATGATCCAATCGGCGGCCTTGATGACGTCGGGGTTGTGCTCGATGACGACGATGGTGTTGCCGAGGTCGGTGAGGCGATGCAACACCTCGAGCAGCTTCGAAACGTCCTCGAAGTGCAGGCCGGTCGTAGGCTCGTCGAGCAAGTAGAGCGTCTTGCCGGTCTGGCGCTTGCTTAACTCGCGGGCCAGCTTGATGCGTTGCGCCTCACCGCCGGAGAGCGTGGTCGATGACTGCCCCAAGTGGATGTAGCCCAGGCCCACGTCAAGCAACGTCTTCAGCTTGACTTGGATTTGCGGGATTTTTTCCATGACGGGAAGCGCTTCTTCCACCGTGGATTCCAGCAGGTCCGCGATCGACACACCCTTGTATTTCACCTGCAGCGTTTCCTGGTTGTAGCGCCGTCCGCGGCAGGCGTCGCACGTCACGTAGACGTCGGGCAGGAAGTTCATTTCGATGCGCGACTGCCCGTCGCCCTGGCAGACCTCACACCGTCCACCCTTGACGTTGAAGCTGAACCGCCCCTGTTGATAGCCCCGTGCGCGCGATTCCGGAAGCATGGCGTAGAGCGCGCGGATCGGCGTAAACACCCCGGTGTAGGTAGCTGGGTTCGAACGCGGCGTGCGGCCGATCGGCGACTGGTCGATGCGGATCACCTTGTCGACCAAGTCGGCGCCGTCGATGCTGTCGTGGCGTCCCGGCGCCGCGTTCGAGCGGTAGATCTTGCGTGCCAGCGCAGGGTAGAGAATGTCGTTCACGAGCGTCGACTTGCCGCTGCCCGAAACGCCGGTCACCACAATGAACATTCCCAGCGGGAATCCCACGTCGATGCCTTTGAGGTTGTGCTCGCTTGCACCCCGCACCGTCAGCACCTTGCCGTTCGGCGAGCGCCGCTGTTCGGGGACGGGAACTTGCTTCTTGCCGGCAAGGTATTGACCCGTGAGCGAAGCGGCGGATTCCGCCACTTGCTTCGGCGTGCCGCTGGCCACCAGGTTGCCGCCGAGCCTGCCCGCGCCGATGCCCAGGTCGACGACGTAGTCGGCGCGCTGGATCGTGTCAAAGTCGTGCTCGACGACGATAATCGTGTTGCCCAGATCACGCAATTGCCCTAGCGTGTTCAATAGGCGGTCGTTGTCGCGTGCGTGGAGGCCGATGGAAGGCTCGTCCAACACGTAGAGCACGCCGCGCAGCTCGGAGCCGATTTGGGTCGCCAGCCGTACGCGCTGTGCCTCGCCGCCCGATAGCGTGGCGGCCGAACGAGACAGGCTCAAGTAGTCCAACCCAACGGCGGTGAGAAAGCGCAGCCGCCGGCGGACCTCGTCGACGATGCGGCCCGCGACTTGTTCTTGACGTTCGGTGAGTTCGAGGTCGTCCATCGTCCGGACGGCGCGGGTGATCGAAAGCCCCGCTAGCTCCGAGATCGAAAGGTCCGCCAGCTTGACAGCAAGGCTTTCGGGCCGCAAGCGCAGCCCGCCGCACTGCGGACACGGGCTCGGCGACATAAAGCCGGTCATCCACGAACGGTAGGTGTCGGTGGCGTAAGTCTGCTGCCACCCCTCGAGCAGATGCAGCAGGCCGGAGAACGGCCGGCTGTCGCGCGGCCCGTTCGAGCCTGTCTCGCCGTAGAGAAGACGCTGCCGTTGGGTTTCGGTGAGCTGATCGAGGCTCTTGTCGAGAGGAATCCGGGCTGACTTTGCCCCCGCCGTCAGCGATCGCTCGACGCGTGGGGCAAGCAGGCCCTGCGCGATGCCGCCGTCGAGCAGCGGCTTCGAAGTGTCGGCGACCACCTTCGCGGGATCGAACTCCCAGCGGCTACCCAGACCGCTGCAAGCCTCGCAAGCGCCGTAGGGACTATTGAACGAAAACGACCGCGGCTCGAACGCCGCTACGCTCGCCCCGCAGTCGGTGCAGGCCAGCTTCTCGGAGTACAGGCGCTCGCCGGCCCCTTCTTCCAATATTGTCACGAGCCCGCCGGCAAGCCGCGTAGCTGTCTTGATCGAGTTTTCGAGGCGTTTGCCCAGCCCCTTGCGCACGGTGAGCCGATCGACGACCACTTCGATGGTGTGGCTACGCCGGCGGTCCAACTCGATGTGCTCGTCGAGCGAGTACAACTCCCCGTCCACGCGTACCCTAACGAAACCGGAGCGCGACAGGTCTTCGAGTTCCTTGCGTTAGATTCCCTTGCGCCCCCGAATGATCGGCGCGAGGATCATCACCTTCTTGCCGAGCTGTTGCTCGAGAACGCGTCCGACGATCTGCTCGCTCGATTGGCGGCTGATGGGGACGCCGCAGTTCGGACAATGGGGCGTGCCGATCGACGAATAGAGCAGCCGCAAGTAGTCGTAGATCTCGGTGATGGTGCCGACGGTGGAGCGCGGGCTGCGGTTGGTGGTCTTCTGCTCGATCGAGAGCGCCGGGCTCAGGCCGTCGATCGAGTCCACGTCGGGACGCTCCATCTGATCGAGAAACTGACGCGCGTAGGGCGACAGCGTCTCGACATAGCGCCGCTGGCCTTCGGCGTAGATGGTGTCGAAAGCGAGCTACGACTTGCCGGAGCCGCTCAGGCCGGTGATGACGGTGAGGCTGTTGCGCGGAATCTCGACGTGGATGTTCTTGAGGTTGTGCTGTCGTGCGCCGCGGACGGTAATTCGATCAATCATTCAGGCAGGGAATCGGGAAGGCAGACCGGAAGGCCCGCACTCATTGTAGTGAGCGGCCAAAACGAGGGTCAAACTGAACCGCTTCGAACCCAGCCGCACACCTCGGCAAGCTTGGCCGATCAAGGCGACTGACTTAAGCGGCGTAGCGTTGGACCTCCACTTCGGCCCCGTTGCGTACCGCTGCCTCCGCCCGGTCCATGATTTTCTTGGTTACTTCATCCGACAGGTAATACTCGCCACAGTTATCGCAGATGTTCGCAGGGACTCCCTTGAAGATGACCAACGAATCGCCACGGTGGAGTGTGACGCTCGTCTCGCCCGGCTGAGTGTTTCCGGTCCTGCAGATTAGACATTGCATGCTATTTCCTTGCGCGGAAGTCAGGCTGCCAGTTGGCGGCACTGGGCGCGCGTAGGCCGTGATCACGTAACAAACATGATTTGCCGGATCCTCGGCGGCGAGTACATGAAGCGGCTTGCCCTCGACGAAACCGAGAAGCAGTTCGCTCGGGAAGGGCGAATCGTCCTCGTAACGAGCGATGGTCTCACCTGCTTGTAGCACGGTCTTTACGTCTGACTCACCAATAGCACCTTCGAACATTCTTCGCACGGCGTGGCCGCTGAAAACAACACTCTCACAGTTCACGGTGGGCCTGGGCCTCCCGCAAGAAGCGCGCTTTTTCGTCTTCGTTCCCCGGAGCTTGCGCGGAGAGAAACCTCAGCGCGACGGCGCGCTTGAGCCAAGTATCTTCGGCCTTGTAGACGACACCCATGGCACCTTCACCAAGCTTCTCGGTGACGCGATAGTGCGAGATCATCTGGCCAATCATGGCCTGCCCCTAGCATGAGGGGATTGTACCGCCGCAGGATCGGTCTTGGTAACAATCTTTGCGTTGTGAGGGGGGACAATGTCGAGCACGGTTCCGGTGCGGGTCAGGCGGGTGTCGAGGGCACCTGGCTCCCCAATAGGAAACCGTGACTTGCGAAGTTCCGGCAGCCCCTTACCGCATCACCCGAGGGTTGCGGTGGATCGTTAGGCCGCCCCACAAAAAAGCGGCCCCTCTGCGTCCCGGTCCTGGGGGGTAGGCAAGTTGGTTTGCCGGGCGGGCAGAGGGGCCGAACAGGGTGTCAACCAAACTCTAGTGACAGCAGTCCGGCGCTACGCTCGAAACAGTCGGCGTCCTAGTTCGTCGCGCGAACGTCGACTCGTTCCGCTTGTAGGCGGCCCTTCTTGTCGAACTTCCCGATGCAAATGACACGCCACTCCGCCTGGACGCCCTCGAAAGTAGAGGGTTCGTTCCGATAGGTGAAGATTGTGTCGTCGTTGTAAAAGACAGGCCGGACCACGTTCGGCCGGATCCGTAGGCTGATCTTCGACTGCTCGGTGTCGACCATCTGCACCCAGCCCTCGACGCGGTCAAACTCTGCCTTCTTGGGTGCCGCTCCGGCTTGCATCACTAGGCTCAGACTGAGCGCAAACGCAACCGTGGCGGCCATAAACATCGATCGTCTCGTAAGCATTGTTTTCCCTCCATGAATGTCTTTCAGCGGTTAAGCTCCGCAACCGTAGGAAGTGCACGGACTCTGCCAAACGGAGTCCGGACGAACGCCCCAAGTCGCTCACCCGAGTCCAAATTGCTGAACCCTAAGGACTTCTCTCCTATACTGGGCCGAGCCTTGGCACTCGCCGAGGCGCTAGCTGTGGTGACGCAGGTTGACAGTTCGACCTACTCGGCTCTTGGAGGTGTACGCCCGTTCGGGGAAGCCGGGAACCGCCGCGGCCGTAACCGGGCCGGCGCGATCCGCTAGGAATGGGGGGCGCGATTCGCAGGTAGGAACCGCTCGACGAGATCGTGACTCGATTCCAAGCCAGTCAGGCGAGCGGCTGAGCAGGCTCTGTTGACCGATTGCCGCCCGCGACCGCAGTATCCCGTCACGATCCGCGGGCGGGCGCTATGTAGTTCGTTTCGTGGGGCTGGGTCCTACTCAGGGTCGCGGAACTCTTCGAACGAGCTCTGGACGACACGGTGGTACTTGCTGGAGCCGGCCTGTTAGACAAGATGGCCTCTGGGCGAGTAAACAGGTTGAGAGCCGGCATTCAGAGCTTCCCTTTCACCTGATTCGTGGTCTCGAACAAACAAATGGGGCAGGCTCGTTTGCCTGCCCCTTATCTGCTAGCGAACTGTCAACGGTCAGGTAAGGACACCTGCACCACCCGAGCGCGTTTCTTTAGTGCCACGCCTTCGCGAGACCGCTGCCGCCATGGTTGTGAATGCACAGGGGCTTCGCGTCGACTTTGATGAACTCTTCCGAGTCGTCGCCGGACGGCAGGATCATGGGCTCGGGCTCGGCCGGCAACTCGTAGCGCGTTCCGTCCGGCGTGATGATGTGGGCGAGTTGGAAGCTCGATCCATCCTGCCGGAAGACGATGCGTGCCTGGACTTCTTTGCCCGGCCGCACAAACGCGGCCTGAACCGTCTGGCAGTACACGCCGTCCTCACAGATGTCCAACCGGCCGCTCGTGCGGTCGGCGCGAATGATGTACCCGCCCGCCTGCATGTGCTTGCCGTTCACAGCGAACGAGAAACGTACGTCAGACGAGAGGTCGCCTTCCTGCACCGGGAAGAGGCCGGCGAAGGAAAAGCTGCTGAAGAAAAACCCAAGGAGGCAAGTGCGAGTCAGGGTTGTCATGATCGATCCGTCCTTTGTCTGTCCTGTGCTTGTCATTTGCCCTGACTAGTGCAGGCACTGTGCCAAACTCAGTACGCATCGGACATGGATAGCCAAGTCTCTGATTTCAAAGGGAATGACTCAACAGC
>JAKZVK010000725.1:0-3295 GCA_047516085.1 Bryobacterales bacterium | reverse complement strand
GGCCAGGCGGAAACGGTCCGGCGGGTCAAGCTCGCCTATTACGACCTGGCCTACGTCGATCGCGCGCTGGCGATCACCCAAGAAGACCTCGAGCTCCTGCGCCACTACGAAACGCTGGCAGAAGCCCGCTACGCGCAGGGCGTCGGTTCGCAGCAAGCCGCCGTGAAGTTGCAGGCCGAAATCACGCGCGGCCTCAGCCGGCTACAGACACTCGGGCGACAGCGTGTCGACGCCGAGGCGGTACTGAATGCGCTGCGGGACCGCCCTTTCGCGTCCCCGCTGCCGAAGGTCGAGTTGCCCGAGATTCCCCCCGCCGCCGTCGAGTTGGACGGCCTCGTTGCCCTCGCCCGTGAACAGCGGCCGGAACTGCAAGCGGCCTTCCAGGAGATCGAAACCGAAGAGAAGCGAATCCACGCGGCAAGGCACAAGGGGCGGCCGGACTTCGAGCTGGGCGCCGGGTTCATCAACGTCACCCGGCGCGGCGATCCCGCGGGTATCCTGGCGCCTCCGCCCGGCAACGGCAAGAACGCCTTCAGCTTCTCGGTCGGCGTGAACCTGCCGATCTCCCGCCGCAAGTATGACGCCTCGGTGCTCGAAGCGACCGAGCGCTTTGTGGCGTCGAAGGCAGGCTATCGCGACCAAGTGAATCAGGTGCAGGCTTCGATTCGGTCGCTGGGGTTTCGCATCGAGACTCTGCTGCAACAGATCTCGCTGTTCGAAAAGGCGCTTCTCCCGCAGTCCGAGCAAGCGCTTCACGTGGGCGAGGCGGCCTACGCCAGCGGCACCGCGGGAGTGCTCGAACTTCTCGACAGCGAGCGGGTTCTGCTCGACGTCCGGCTTGGGCTGGCTCAGCTTCGCTCGGACTACGTCAAAGCCTTGGCCGAGATGGAGCGGGCCGTCGGTTCAGCGTTTCCGCCCGCGGGCTCGAAGTTTCCGGAGGTACAGCCATGACGAGGTCGAAGACCACGGCGATTGGAATCGGGGCGTTCCTGCTGGGGGCTGTGCTACCCGTGTTGGTGATCTGGAATCCCGCCGGGTGGATCTGGGCGGATCACTTGGTCGGACGAACGCCTGGTGAAGTTGTCGGCTCGTTCGACGGCTCCCGGGCGGAAACAAGTCTGTGGACCTGTGCCATGCATCCGCACATCGTTCGAGAGGAGCCGGGCAACTGCCCGATTTGCTCTATGCGCCTCACCCCCATACGAAACCCCTTGGCCGCGTCCTCCGCCTCCCCCAGGGAACCACAAACCGGGCAACCGGACGCCACGGGTTTGAAGGCGGAACGCAAGGTCCGGTACTGGCGCGCCCCGATGGACCCGACCTACACCTCCGACAAGCCCGGCAAGTCGCCTATGGGCATGGATCTCGTCCCGGTCTACGAAGACGAGCAAGTCGCGGCCGGCGGCGTCCGTGTCGACCCCAACTTCCTTCAGAACTTCGCGGTGCGCACGACGGTGGCGGAGAGAGGAACGATCCCGATCGAGATCCGCACCGTCGGCATGCTCAGCCACAACGAGGCGGGCGTCGTCTCGGTCAATACGAAGTTTGAGGGGTGGATCGAGAAGGCCCACGTCCACAATGTCGGCGAGCAAGTCACGCAAGGCGGCGTTCTCTTCGACGTGTACAGTCCCGAGTTGGTCGCGGCCCAGCGGGAATATCTGGCCGCGCTCGACTACGTGGAACGCCTTTCCGGAGCCGCCTATCCCGAAGCCGTCGAGCGCGCGCGGTCGCTGCTCCAGGCCGCAAGGGAGCGTCTGCGGTATTGGGACGTAACCGAAGATCACATCCGCCGGTTGGAAGAGACCCGCCAGGCCGGCCGCACGGTTCCCGTCTTGGCTCCAACGTCGGGCTTCATCGTAGCCAAGATGGGCGACTCCCTCGAAGGGATGCGCCTCACGCCCGGCATGACGGTCCTCAAGCTGGCCGGCCACGCGAAGTTGTGGGCCGAAGTCGAGCTGTATGAAGACGACCTGCGCCATGTGCGCGAAGGCATGGGCGCGCGGATCGAGGTGCGCTCCTTCCCTGGACGTGTGTGGCGGGGCCGCGTCGTGCTGTTCGACACCGCCGTGGATCCGAAGACCCGCACCCTCAAAGCTTTCGTCGAAATCGACAACAAAGACGGCAAGCTGCGCCCCATGATGTACGCCGACGTCCTGTTCCGCCCGCCGGCCGTTCGCGGCGCCGTGAAGGTTCCGCAAGAGGCGGTACTGCACAGCGGCGCGCGCGCGGTCGTCGTCGTTCAGAAAGCGCGCGGTGTTTTCGAACCGCGGGAGGTGACGTTGGGGCCGGAGGGCGGCGGCTACCAAGAGATCCGCACTGGCCTCAAGGCGGGGGAAGTGATCGTCACCTCGTCCCAATTCTTGATCGATTCCGAGAGCAACCTCAAGGCGGCCATCAGCCAGTTGCTGGGAGACAGGCCCGAAACGTAGGGGCACGGCATGCCGTGCCCGCGGCTGCCCAGATCTATTTGAAGCAAGCCACCCACCATGCTGACCAAGCTCATCGAATGGTCGATCGACAACCGCTTCCTCGTCATCTTGGCGACACTGGCTGTGGTCGCCGGTGGCGTGTACTCGCTGTCGAACACGCCCCTTGACGCCATCCCCGACCTCTACGACGTACAGGTCATCGTCTACACCGACTACCCCGGTCAAGCCCCGCGCATCGTCGAAGATCAGGTCACCTACCCGTTGACGACGCAGATGCTGGCCGTGCCCTACGCCAAGGTCGTCCGCGGCTATTCCTTCTTCGGATTCTCGTTCGTCTACATCATCTTCGAAGACGGCACGGACATGTATTGGGCCCGCAGCCGGGTGCTCGAATACCTCAACTACGTCTCGGACCGGCTCCCGCCCGCCGTCACCCCAACCCTCGGCCCCGACGCTACCGGCGTCGGATGGGCCTTTATGTACGCCCTTCAATCCGACCGTCACGACTTGAGCGAGCTGCGTTCCATCCAAGACTGGTTTCTCAAGTACGAGCTGACGAGTGTTCCCGGCGTCGCCGAGGTGGCCTCGATCGGCGGATTCGTCCGGCAATATCAAATCACCGTCGATCCCAACCGCCTGCGGGCGTACAACATCTCCATTTCACAGATCCGCGACGCCGTCCGCATGAGCAACACCGACGTCGGCGGACGGCTGCTCGAGGTAGCGGAGAAGGAGTTCATGATCCGCGGCCTCGGCTACATCGAAAGCCTCGACGACATTCGCCAGATCGCGCTAGGTGTCGACGAACGCGGTACGCCGATCCTCCTGCGTGACGTAGCGCGCGTCGGCCTGGGCCCCGAGATGCG
>JAKZVK010000724.1:0-4960 GCA_047516085.1 Bryobacterales bacterium | reverse complement strand
CGGACTGAGCGGCGAGCGTGTCTCGCCGGGGCGGCACTATTTCGACTGTGGCGGAACAATCCTCGCCTGCTACGATCCCGTTGCTGACGGCGACGACCGGAGCGACGGGTGGCATCATCATTTCAATCAGTACGTCTACTTCGCCGTCGAAGACTTGGAGGCGGTCTTCGAACGGGCGAAGCGGCTTGACTGCCCGAAGTTGGACGAGACGATTGCGGACATGCCATGGGGAGAGCGTCTCTTCTACGCACAAGACCCGTTCGACAATCCGATCTGCTTCGTTGACGAGCGCACTGCACACTGTTCACCGGGAACTGAGCGACCGCGAGCGAAGGTTCGATAGGCATATATATGCTATGATGTCACTATGAAACGGACGACCATCTTCTTGCCCGAGCGGCTTCACGAGCAGCTTCGGGAGGAGGCCTTCCGAACTCGCGTCAGCATGGCGGAACTGATTCGGTCCAAGTTGCACCATCGGCTCACCGCTCCTGGGAAGGGCAAATCAAAAACAGACCCACTGCTCGCGGTTGCCGGCATCGGCAGCGACGGACGACTGACCACGGGCATCGATGAAGAGATCTACGACCTCTGACACGCCAGCCCTGTTCGTCGACACCTGGGGTTGGCTCGCCCTCGAAGATGCCGCCGAGCCGGCCCACGGCGAGGTGCGACGCATCCGACAACAGTACGCCGACAAAGGCGGAATGTGGGTTACGACCGATTACGTACTGGACGAAACCATCACCCGCCTCTTCGCCCGCCGTCCGTTTCGGGAAGCGAAGAAGTTCATGGCGGGCGTGTTTCAAGCACAGCAGATCGGGCTTCTCGGCGTGGAAACCATCACTCCTGACCGTTTCCGAAAGGCCTATGACCTGCGCCTGCGGTACCGTGACAAGCCTCGGATCTCCTTTACCGACTTGACCAGCTTCGTGGTCTCGGCCGAGCTATCGATAAGACACGTCCTTACGCAAGATGCTCATTTCCGGCAAACACAGTTCGGATTAATCACGCTCCCGTGACAGCGGGTCGCGCCGAGTTCGAAAGGGCCCACCGGCGGTCGGACCGTATGCAACCGTCTCGGCGACATCGGGCCGATTATATTGCCCACTTGGCGTGCGACAGCTACACAAGGAACCCGGCCCGCGCAGGGTCCGAACCACGGCAAGAACCCGCCGCCCTATTCGATCCCCAGCTCGGCTTTCCGCCTCGCCAGCCAGTCTTTGTATTCCTGCAGTTTGGCCGGGTCTTTGGGACTCCCGTAGAGTTCGGTCGCCGTATACTTGCCGGTCATGAACATCTTCTTGGTCCACTCGTCGTGGAGTTGGGCGCCCTCGGCGCTCTTGACGACCGTCTCGACCATGTGAGGCGGGATGAACGTCACCCCTTCGCGGTCGCCCAGAACGGCGTCGCCGGGCATGACGGTCACGCCGCCTACGTCGATCGGCACATTGATGCCCGCCACCATGGCGTTCCGCCCGCTGGGATGGTAGCCGCGCGTGAAGACCGGGATGTTGAGCGCGTGGATGCCCTCGGTATCGCGAATCGCTCCGTTGATGACGTAGCCGTTGCCCGTGATGCCGTAGATCGCCGTCGCCAGATTGTCGCCGCCGAACGTCGCGTCCTCGACACGCCCCATCACGTCCACCACCAGCACGTCGCCCGGACGCAGGAAGTCGATCACGCGCTGCGTCGTACCGGGTCCGAGGCCGGCCGTTTTGGCCTCCGCCTCGATCACCTCCTCGACGTCAGGACGCCGCGGCAAGAACAGCGCCGTCACCGCCCGGCCGACGAGCCGCTTTTCCGGATGCAGCACCTTCCAGCCTGAGGAGTATTGATTGATGAAACCCGTCGATTGCAAGGGTCCCCACGCCGCCGTCGAGGTCGCGATCGACAGGCGCTCCAGCAGCTCGTCGGGAATCTTGGGGCGTCCGTCTTCGAAGCGATCAAACGGATTGAGGCGGGTGTACTTGAGCAGGTCCTCTTTCGAGAACCCCGACATCTGTCCCCAGAGCGAGACAGCCGAGACACAAGCCAGAAGCGCAAGATTCTTGATCATGCGCAGACGTTAGCACACCCCGAACTGGCGGGTGGGTTGTACTTCAGGTAGTTGTGCGCCTCGGGGAAGGGCAGCCTCGGCTACACCATCGAGGTGAGGGGGCTCACAAAGCCGCGGCCGCCGGCTACGCGCCGGCGTCGGCTTCGCCTGCTTCCTCGCCCATCTGCTGCGAGAGGTAGACACCGATGCCCATCTGGTTGATCATCTCGAGCTGCGCTTCGAGCCAATCGACATGGCGCTCTTCGTCGACCAGAATCTTCTGGAAGAGGTCGCGCGAACCATTGTCGCCGACTTCCTGCGACTTCGCGATCGCGGCGTTCAGGCGGGGGAGCGCTTCGAGTTCGACAGCCAGGTCGTTCTCGATTTGAGCCTTCACGTCCTTGCCGATCTTGAGAGGAAACATCTCGCGCAGGTTAGGTATCGCGTCCAGGAACAGAACCCGCTCGATCAGCGCCTCAGCGTGGCGCATCTCGTCGATGGATTCCTTCTTTATGTATCCATACAGCTTGATATAGCCCCAATCCCGACACATCTCGGCGTGCAGGAAGTATTGGCTGATGGCGCTCAGCTCGCCCTTGAGACACTCTTTGAGATACTCGATGACTTCCGGATTACCCTTCATCTGCGCTCCTTCGGGGCTCTGCGAACCGAGGCCTGCCAGCCACCGGGACGAGGTCAATAGAAACAACCATTGTAGTGGATGAGTCCGGGGCCGCCCTACCCAGATCCGTCCGTAAGGCAGTGGGACTATGTGTCGTCACGCCCTGATGACTCGGGTGGGTGGAACTGGAAGAGAGCGGATGTGTTTGCGATTGGCTCACCCGCCGGGTGTCGAGGTGTGCGGACTCGTTGGTTATGCGTGTCGATCTGCCGACCCTGCAAGGGTCGAACAATCATAGCCCATGGATTTATCCATGGGTTCCGAACGCCTGCATCAACTCCTTTCGCCCGAGGCTGCTCCTTGTTGCGCGGGGTCGTTGACCGCGCGCAACAAGAAGCAGCCTCGGGGCGGGCGGAGGGCGCTGTGGACCGACACCCATGGATGAATCCATGGGCTATGATTGTGACGCCCTTCCGGGCTCGGGCCTGTGGTTGGACGCGTCCGTTCGCGCCAAGACGCACCCGCGGATTCCCATCCGCGGCTCGGTTGTGCTGCGGCGTGCAGTTGCGGCGGACCGGAGCTTCAAGCGATCGTTAGAATCCTTACGTACGGATTTGGGGCCCTATGCCCTTCCCCGATTCGCCCGCGACGTGCTTTCATGTAGGGAAGCGTTATGACCCGAATACTGCGACACACCATCGTTTCCCTTCTGCTACTCGCCGCCGGCCCGTGGGCGTCGTGGGCCCAAAGCGGCATCACCCGCTACATCCGCTTCTCGCATGAAGGGACCGTTTCGTACGGCATCCTCGACGGCGATATTGTTCGGCAGCTCGATGGCGACTTTCTCGGTGACGCCAAGCCCACTGGCAAGACCTTCCCGCTGGCGGACGTCAAGCTGCAGATTCCGCTCGATCCACGCAAGGTCTCGAAAGTCATCGGCGTGGCAATCAACTCGAACCTCCCCGATGCACCGCCACAGCATGTGGCGCACCCGCGTTTCTTCGCCAAGATGCCGACATCGCTCAATCGGCACGGGGGAGGTGTCGAGCTTCCACCCGAGGCGATGAATCTCAACTTCGAGGGCGAGCTGGTGATCATCATCGGCAAGCGTGGCCGGCACATCTCCGTGGAGGAGGCCGAGAACCACATCTTCGGCTACAGCGCCGGCAACGACTTCAGCGAGAACACCTGGTATCAGGAGCGCGCCGGCATCAAGGAACCGACTCGGCTCATCTCAAAAGGGACCGACACCTGGGCCTGCCTGGGTCCTGTCATCGCGAAGGGCGTCAACTGGCGGGACCTCGACATCACGGTGCGCCTCAACGGCGATGTCGTGGCCAAAGGCAACACGCAATACATGAAGAACGACGTGCGTGAGCTGGTTAGCTACATCAGCCGCTACATGACACTGCTGCCCGGCGACGCGATCTACTGCGGCACGGTCGCCCCACCCGTCCTACCGGGCAAGCGCCACGAGATGAAGCTCGGCGACGAGCTTGAAGTCGAGATCGAGGATATCGGCCTGCTGCGCAATAAGATCGTGCCGATGAAAGTGCGGTAGAAGGCGCAAGCACCGTGGGCGGCCGCAGGGGTGTGGGGCAACGCTTCAGCGGCTTTGCGTCACCTTGACGATCCCTTGCATACAACGACGAAGGCTGTCCGAAGACAGGGCTGCGACATCGGGTCGCCAATGCCTGTCAACGAACTCGATGAGCCGGCTCGTGTAGGCGGGGCCGATAGCGCGGCCACTGCTCGGCCTTGGAACCATGTCTTCCCGGATATCCGAGTTCCGCGAGCGCCGGGCTAGGTCGACCATCCTTCGCTTCGGATCCAGCTCCTGGTCCGGCTGTGCTGGCACTTTGCTCACTGCAACTCGTAGAAAGCTCGCAAGCTGCTTGCGATCTGCCATCAACCAGGACTCCACCTCCCGCACTGCAATGCGGAAACACATCCCAGGTGAGGGATTGGGCAACCAACTCCCTAATGCATCGGGTGCACAGTCACCGTCTTGATCGAGATCGACCAACACCAACCAGAGTCCCTGCTGAGCGGCCATATTGTAGCCCCTGATCGCCCTCAAGAGCGGCCTCTTTCCGTTCTTGCCAAAGACCCGGTCGAGGGTTCCGCCCGCGGCGCTAACAAGGCGGCGCGCCACGGCCTCGAGATATAACCAAAAGTTGTGGATGAGGGCATAGGGAAGGGCGGCGTATCCTAGCGGTTGAATTCAGTGTTTGACCGCTTCCCGGAAAGGAAAGAAAGGATACGCCATGAGAGAGTTTGAAGCGATTTCCAATGAGAGT
>JAKZVK010000723.1:0-4709 GCA_047516085.1 Bryobacterales bacterium | reverse complement strand
CATGGTTCGGGTCTCCTTACCCAGTGGATTGGCGTTCACTGGAGGCTACCCGATCCGGCACCGGCGCGGGCTTCCCCGCGTCCGGTGCCGCACTCGCCGACTACCGTCGTCTGAGTGCCATATGTGTCTGAGCTAGAACAGCGACACGTACGCCGGCTCGGGAGATCGCGGCTTCCGGACCTGCGGTTCCTCCACGGGTGCGTCGCATACGGGACGTGCGAGGACCACGACGTACTCGGTTGCGTTGGCGCGCATTGCGCGGTCTGCGGGAAGGCGCTCCGCGCCATGGATCCCGTGTATCCGGTGGAACGAAAGGACTACGTATCGGACCCGGTGTTGCGGCGGGAGTGGGACGTGGTCTTGCGCCGGCTGCGAAGCGCGTTCCAACTGACTATGTTCGGCTATTCCGGGCCAGCGACGGACGCGGAAGCGCGGCGATTGCTAAGACTCGGATGGGCGCCGGACAACCGGCAAACGGATCACCTGGAGGTCGTGGACTTGCTGGACCAAGCCGCCCTAGAGCGGCGCTGGCAGGCATTCATACCCTTTTCGCACCTGATGGCGCACTCGGAATGGGGGCAGTGTTCGATCGCAGGATGGCCGCGCGCACGTACGAGTGGAAGAGTGCGGCGTCACTTTACGGCACGCCAGCCGAGCGAGTCGGGCCATGTCGAGCCGGCACCTTGGAGGCGGTTGAGGACTGGTACTCGCAGATCAGCGAATTCGAACAACCGCAGGCAGGGTCGCCGAGAGACGGTATCGCGCTGGCCGTAGACGCGGACAAGAGCTAGGACGACGAGAGCGTCAACGGTCGGGAAAAAGGTGACCGCCAGCCGGGTTAGCGGCGGTCGGGCAGCTTAGGCGCACAGATTGGCTACTGTCGGCCGTCCCGGTCTATATCGAGTTGCATGATGACAAACGGGACGAAAGGTTCGTCTCGCGATTCTTGGAGTTGTCCAAGGGTCGCGCTCACGTGTTTGCACATCACGGGATCGATCCTGAACGATCTTGGCGCGTCGGGATCGCTTGCTAGGTCGCGGCGGATGGAAATCTGCACATGTTTCGGCAACGCCGACAGGATGGTCTCGAAGGTGTCGGTGCCGAAGTCGAAGGAGACGCAGTGGCGTTCACCGTCGTACATATTGTCTATGGCCAGCGTGTAGCGGTCCTTGCCTAGCACTTCGAAGCCATCGATTGGCAACCCGTAGAAATGATGCACGGTTCGAGGATCCTGACCGTCACGCAACAAGCGCAGGCCGTAGTCTGGTCGCAGCGTCATTCTCGTTCTCCCTTTATGCGTAAGGTTCCGGCAGCGCACGTCGCCCGCGTCTACAGGCAGTCGGATGGCATTATTGCTGATTGGGGACAGGCGTGGCAGACGCGTGGCGGCTTGGCTGGTTCCGGATAGAACGAAGCGTATCGAGTTCTAGGCTGGTGGGGTTTCAGGAGGCTGCGGCTTGTTGCTCGAAGAGGCACGGCATCGCGGCTCGGGAAGGTGACGGGTTGTGGGATCAACCGGTGATAGCGTATAGCAATCCGTTTGTATGCAAAGTTGTAGACAACGGCTTTGCAGTTTGCTTCACGCAAGGGGAGTTTCGATGACGCTGACCGCTTCGTTCGTCGCGAACGTCAAGCCGACGACGAACGGTGTCAAGACCTACGGTGCCGGGCCGCGGCGGATTCGGCTTGATGCTGCGCGTGCTGCCGTCCGGCACGAAAGACTGGTTGCAGTCGATCCGCATCGGCGGCAAACGCTGCAATCTCGGCTTGGGTAGCTACCCCCGTCGTCTCGATCACCGAAGCGCGAGTGCGCGCGATGGAGAACTACCGCACCGCACGACATGGCGGCGATCCGCGCAAGCAGAAGGAGTCGGAGTCGCCAGCAACGCCGACCGTGCGCGAACTCGTCGAAGCGCTGATCGATCAGCGTGGCCTCTCAGAGACGACTCGACGAGACTGGATCTACGGTCTAGGGAAGCACTGCGCGTCGATTCTCGACACGCGAGCCGACCGCGTGACGACGCGGCAGGGACACGACGCACTCGCTCCGCTCTGGAACACGTCTCCGACAATCGGCAAGAAGGTGCTGTCGCGTCTCGTCAACGCGATGAACCTCGGCGTCGCGCGCGGATACCGGCAAGACAACCCCTTCGACGTGCGGCTGACCGCGAGCCTCGGCAAGCCGCGCTCGCGGACCAAGCATCACGCGGCCGTACCCCACGCGGAGATCGGTGACGCTCTGCGCAAGATCAGAGACGCTAGCGGTCGGCCCACTACGCGATTGGCGGTGGAGTGGGTGATCTTGACGGCGTGCCGATCGGCCGAAGCCGCCGGCTGCAGGGTGGAGCGAGATCGACATGGACGCGCGCACGTGAACGATTGCGGCCGAGAGAACGAAGCAGCGATGCGAGCACAGGGTGCCGCTCAGCGACGCCGCTACGGACCTGTTGCGTCGCGCTGCGGCTCACAACCGCTCGGACGCGATGTTCGGCGTGTCGACGGCCGGGATGAGCGGCCTCGTCAAGGCAGCGGACGTGGGCGGCACGGTCCACGGCTTCCGCTCGACGTTCCGCGACTGGTGCCGCGACACCGGCGTCGACCGAGAGCTCGCGGAGTCGGCGTTAGCGCATCTCGTCGGAGACCAGACCGAGATCGCCTACGCTCGCTCCGACCTGCTCGACAGGCGGCGAGTGCTGATGCAGCGGTGGGCCGACTACGTCAGCGGTCCTAACTCAGATCGAGACCAGCCCGTCACCCAGCTCCGATGACAGCCGCAGGAACACCCCGGCCAGGGTCGCTCGTGCGTCGGAAACCAAAGAGTCGGGATTGATGTGCCCCTTGAACGTCCTAACTTCGCCCATCGCGCCTTGAACAGGTCTAGGCACAACGTTGAACGACATTGCCCCGTTGTCGGTGTTCACGTCGAACCGCACTGCGAGGCTGTTGTCGGCATCTCGCGTCATCGAGACCAGCTGCACTCGCCGATCGTCTCTCGCGACTGTCACGTCTACCACGGACTCATTTCTGAAGCTTGCCGCTTGTGGGTCTACGTCTTCGTGCAGCCTGAACAGAGAATCCGCAAGGCGACGCTTCGCTTTCTCGACCGACTGCGCCGCGCGACGATTCGGCGTGCCCTCGGAGAGTTCGTCGAGCTTGACCTCTTGCTCGATGCGCATCTCGCCGTCGAGATCGCCGTCGGTCACGACGAGCGTTACTGTTGTCCACTTCTCGCCGAAGTCGATCACCTCTACTCGAATCCGTGTGTCTGTCATTGTTGTGTCCATCAATGTTTTCCAAGGGCCGACTTGCACGAGACTCGCCGCGCCGTCGGCCAATTCAAATCCCGAGATATCCGTCGCCGAACTGCGACGACATCTGAGTGAGGCAACGGCCGAGATTCTGCCATGCTCCGCTCAAGACCTCCGGGAGATTCTTGGGCACCGAGCTGTTTACCGCTACCTTGACTGTCGTCTCGCTGGCACCGGCGATTACGTGGAATGTCGCTACAACCGTGTCGTCATCCGCCCGTTCGATCGAGTCGGCTCGTATGCCTTCCTGCTGGTCTCCGATGAACCACTCGTCCTGCAAGTTGTGTCCGATCTTGCCCGAGATGCCGTTTGCGAGTGACAGAAATCTCCGCTGGAGACGTCGCTTGGCCGTAAACAGAGCTTCGGAAGCTCGGGCAGAGCCTGGGGGCTTGTTCGCTAGTTCTCCCGCCGCGACTACTTCGGCGAGTTCTACCTCGCCGACGAGACCGCCGCCCCCAGCCGAGAAGCTGAGGTGCCACGAGTCGTCTTCGTGATCGAAGTCAATTCGGTCTACGCGTGCCTGCACGCCACCGTTCGTTGTCATTTTTACGTGTCTCCATCCTTGGGTGGTCGCAGGAGGCGACCGCGAGATCAATCATTGGGGCGCGGATCGAGAATCCAAGGCGGCGGCGTGCCAGTTCGCGAGCGACTAATCCTCCGCTTCCCCGCATGAATATGGCCAATGACGTACACGCCCCCGACGAAACCCCCTTGGGACACGGCGGACTCCCCACCGAAGGAGGGACTGCCGCACCATCGCGCCGCGGCACTGATCCGCGACATGGACGCGGACGATTTCGAAGCGCTGAAACGGGACATCGCGGAGAACGGTCAGATCGAGTCGATCAAGACGCTCGGCGGCGAGATACTCGACAGTCGGCACCGGGAGCGAGCGTGCTTATTGGCTGAGGCAGTTGGCGACGATCCAATCGGCGTGCCGAATTCCGCTGCCGAAGCCCCATTTGCCCGTCACGCGAAGCCGTCGGCGATGCGTTCCGCCCGTCCCGACGGTTTCAGGGAACCCACGGCCACCGGGAGGCGGTCGCCGCCGAACACTTCCAAGCTCCCAGCTCCCGTAAGCGTTCGGTCGTCCCGTGACGATCTTGTCAAAAAGATTTGCCCTATTCTGTTCGGCGGTTTCGATCGCGAAGTGCTGGTAACGCTCTTCGACATGCGTTATTTTTGTGCGCATGTCGGTTCCGGCACAGGTCTTGCGGACGATCCCGGCCCCGGTTCGGGAGCTTGGATCCGGTCCGCCCTTCCCGGAGGGAGGCGGGCCCTCCGCACCGTCCTCCGGAGGCGGCGAGCCGGACTGGCGGTCGCTGTTCGAGCGGGAGAGACGGCGGGCGGAGGAACTGCGCCGCGGCGAGATCGGCTGGCGCGCCAAGGCGCGGTCCTGGC
>JAKZVK010000722.1:0-6397 GCA_047516085.1 Bryobacterales bacterium | reverse complement strand
CCGCGGCCAAATCCCTGATGGTAAGCTCGGAATGGACGCCGAACCGGGTCATCCCGGTTCCAACGATGGAGACGCTTCGCATCTGGTTGCCGGCCTTGCCCCCGGCCCTGTTACGGACCCGGGCAGGCCCCGGAAAGAGGGCCCGAGGCCCATTTATTGTTGCACGTTTGCACGATTGGGCCGTCATCCCTTAGTGAGAGGTCGAATCACGCCGGTATGTCTTCAGTTGCGCCGCCAGCGATCATGGAAGCCGACCGCTACTCCTCAGTAGAGGCCGAAGTACGCGTCTCGACGGACGACGAGTTCGTCGAGGCCCACATGCGGCGGGTCTTTCGGCTGATCTATCGGGTGGTGGGCAATGTGCCCGATGCGCAGGACCTCACCCAGGAGGCGTTCATCAAGGCGCTAGGCCGGCGCGAGCAACTCAAAGACCCCAAAAAAGCCGCCCAGTGGTTGGGACGCATCGCCGTGAACACGGCCCTCGACTTTGTCCGAAAGCGCAAGCGGGTGACTTTCGAGGAACTCGACAAAGCGCCCGAGATGCCCTCGGAGTCGCCCGAGCAGTCTGTCCTTCGCAGCGAGAAGCGCGCTTACATCGAGGACGGGCTGAGGCTGCTGTCGGAGAGGGAGCGGGCGGCGTTGATTCTCAGGGACATCGAGGGGTTGCCGGCGGTGGAAGTGGCCGCGCAATTGGGCTGTTCGCCCGCGACTGTCCGGTCGCACATTGCCAATGCCCGGGTGAAGTTCCGCAAGTACGCAAAGGGGCGGAAACCATGAGCCTGCTATTTGTCGGCCATCCAAAGGAAACCGACCTCGCGCTGTTTGCCGGCGGCGAGTTGGGCCCCCTGGCGCGCTGGCGTATCGAGAGGCACTTGCAGGGATGCGAGTGGTGCCGCGGTACGGTCGGCGATTTCTTCCATCTGCAGGGCGACTTGGCCGAGTTGGCCGAGCTTCCCTCACTCGATTGGGACGGCATGGCGCGGCAAATCCGCGAGCGGTTGGAGGAACCGGCTGCGGTTTCTCAGCCGGTCGTCACCGAGGCTGCGCCCCTGCAGGACACACGCGAGGAGCCCCGGCGGGTGCCTGTAAGTCCGATGGGCTGGCGCGTAGGGTTGGCGATGGCGGCGGCCGTGAGTGTGGCGGTCGTTGTTTACCAGATTCCCACCAGCCCGGGTCCCGACACGGTGGGATCAGTTGCAGAGCTGAGCCAGGTCATGCCGGAGCGATCCGCAGCCGAGCTGGACAGATTGGAAGGTTCGGCCGAGTCGCGGGATGAACTCCGGCGCGGATTCGCGGACGGACTCGCAGGCGAGGCTCCGGGGGAATTCGCCGCGACGCTGAAGAAAGACAGCGCGGCCGACAAGATAGAGGGCCCCCGTGTCGGCTTCTCGCTCGTCGCCGAGAGCGAGAGCCGGACCGACCGCGACGGCCAGGCCGGGAGCGACAGCCGAGCCGCGTCGGAAGTTGGTGCACGGGTGGAATTGAAGGAAGAGCCGGCTGCCGCGGAGGCGCGGCCCTTGCCCAGTGATACTTTGCCCGCCGATACACCTCGGCCGATGGCCCCGACGGCACAGCCTGGAGCGGTTCCCGCAACTGTTCCTGTGACCAGGGCTTCGTCGAGCGAGTCGGCCGGAGAGACGCTGTTGGCCGACGCCATCGCGCCGGCACAGGCGAATGAGCCGCAATTCAGAACTGTACCGAGGCGCGCCCTGTCCTCCGCCGGCATGACCGTCACCGGCGGACTGTCGATTGTCCCGGTATCCTTCGGGGGCGATGTAGAGGTAGGAGTTAGTACGGACGGCTGGTTGCGGTTCCGCGCCGTGGATTCAACGACCGGCAACATTACGATTACCCATGTCTACGCGCAATAAATGGATCGTGGGGTTGGCTCTGGCCGCGGTTATCGCGGCAGCGTGGATTCTCCACTCGCCTCCCGCGGCATGGGCACAGCGGCCCTCGGCCGGCCTCATCGGGCCGGACTCGCTGTGGCAGGAGCCGGAGAAGGCGATCGACATCCACCTGGCCCCCGACGTGCCGCTGTCGATCCTCTCGCGCGACGTCAGCGAGACGACAATCCAGATTCTCGGCGCCGTGATGGTGATCGACCTGCGTTGCGCCCTTGAGATTCGCAACGACAGCAGCCACTATCTGCGCGGCTTGATCCTCGGCGTGGTGACGCAGCCGCTCTCGCCGGGCGGCAAGGCGTCGGTGGGCTTGCCGAGCCTGAATGTGGCGCCGGATGAGACCGTCTCAGCGCGCGTCGACTTGCGGTTGATTCGGCCGTTCCCGTTGCAGAGCGAGCACGCGGTCTCGGTCGAAGTGGACGGCGTGCTGTTGTCGAATCTCACCTTCCACGGCCCTGACGAGTTCAACTCGCGACGTCAGTTGATGGTGTGGGAACTCGAAGCCGATCGAGATCGCCGCCACTTCCAGGCGTTGCTCGAGGGAGGCGGCCCAAACCGGCTGGAGACGGAGATCCGTGCGAGCCTTGATCGGCAGGCGCTGCGTCCGCGGCTGGACGCCCGCATCGACCTGAGTCTGGCCAGCAGGGTCAGGCCGCCCACGCTTCAGTCCACACCCGAGGACGCGGGACAGCTCGTCGAGATGGCGCCGCTCACGCTGCCGGATGACCCCCTCGAAATGGTGGCCGGCCGGGCGCTGGTAGACGGGTCGCGCGCCCGCTCACCTCAGATCACGGTCAAGAACCTCTCGGGCAAGCCGGTCCGCTATTTCGAGATGGGTTGGCTGGTTCGCGATTCGCAAGGCACCAGCTACACGGCTGGATCGGTCCCGTCGCCGGGCCGCGGCTTTCGGTTGCAGCCGGGCGAGGCGACCTCGACCCGGACGGACCGCGCCTTTGTGTTCAAGCCGAAGTCCGCGCGTAGCGGATCGGACTTCGCCATCAGCGGAATGAGCGGCTATGTGAGCCAAGTACAGTTCGAGGACGGTAGCTTCTGGATCCCCAGCCGGAGCAGCCTCGCGGAATCGGAGTTAATCCGATCGACTCCGGTATCGGCGGAAGAGCAGCGGTTGTGCATGGTGTACTCGCGCAGCGGCGTCGATGCGGTCGTTCGCGAGTTGGCGAAGTTCTGAGCCGACTTCCTACCCCAGTTTGAACTCATGCTCCCGGAGTTTTTCCTCCGAGACGGTGATGCCCAAGCCAGGCGTGTCGGGCACGGTGACCGTGACGCCCTTTTGCTCGATACCGTCGGCCATCATGTCCACCAGGAACTGCGGCCCGTTGAGTTCGGGCGGGAGCAGCAGGTCGAGCGTCGAGTACAGATGAATCGCGGCCATGAAGCTGACCCCGGCGTCGGTGAGTCCGCTGCCTAGCAAGCCAAGGCCGTGAGCTTCAGACACCACCGCACTCTTGTAGCAATTCGTGACGCCGCCGCTCTTGGGAACCTTGAGCACGACCAGGTCCGCCGCGTCCAAGCTGGCCATGCGGGCTACGTCAAATGAAGAGAAACAGCCCTCGTCGATCGCCACCGGGTAGGGGCTCTTCTCTCGGACGCGCCGCATTCCGAGCCAGTCTTCGCTGCGTACCGGCTGCTCGAAGCAACGGATGTTCTCGAACTCCGGCAGCGCCCTTAGAAAACGTTCCAGGGCGATCGGTTGGTACGACTGGTTGGCATCGAGCCAGATCACTGCGTCCGGACGGGCGTCACTGATGGCACGTAGCCGCAAGAGGTCCTTGTCGGCGTCGCCTGAAACCTTTACCTTGAAACACCAACAGGCCGGCCAGCGGCTCACCTCGTCGGCCATCGCTTCCGGCTCGTCGATGCTGACGGCGTAGCAGAGGTCAATCGTGTCGTGCACCTTGCCGCCCAAGAGCCGGTGGAGCGGCAGGCCCGTCACCTGTCCGGCGAGGTCGAGGAAAGCGATCTCGATCGCACTTTTCGCAAACGGCGCGCCGTTGCTCACGGCAGGACGAATCTTCGCGTCCATCTCCTTCTTGAGCGAGTTCCACTCGAAAGCCGTGCGGCCGATCGCCAGCGGCGCGAGGTAATGCCGCAGTGTGCCGACGACAGCCTCGGCCGTCTCATAGCTCCAGTTGGGTACCGTCGTCGTCGCACCCCAGCCGACCTGGCCGTCGTCCGTCGTCACCTTCACGTACACGTACTTGGCCGGCATTCCCTTGCCGCCGACTTTGCCCACCCCAATGTTGAAGGCGGTGCGAAACTCGATCCCGACCGGGATCACATCGACTTTCTTGATCCGCGAACCCTTCGTTTGGGCGGCGCGGGCTGAACTCGCCGGGAGCCCGGCGAAGGCGAGCGGTGCGGCTGCGAGGGTCTGGGCAAACGCCCGCCGATGGGTTTTCATCTCAGTATGTCCTCGTTCCGGAATTCTCCGGTTAGTTGGAAGGGCGGACGCCGGCCAGCACGGGCTCGGCGGTGTCGCTGGAAGCCGGCGGCTCAGAGCCGGCACGGACGGGCGTTGACTCGTCGGACGCCTCGGGTTTCTTGGGAGGGAAAATAATCTCCATGCCCGCGGGCGTCAACAGCACGCGCCGCACCTGGCCCGACCCGCCGAAACGGGGAAGTGGCTCCCCGTTCAGTTTGGCCGCTACGGCGCCGGCGTTGCCGATCAGCAGTCGAACCGACGCGTCCGCTTCAATCACTCTCGAATCCCCGGCCTGAAACGTTCGCTGGAACTGCCGTTCTTCATCCGCGGAGGCACGAATCCATACGGTAGCGCTGATCTCGAGTAGCACCCGCACCGCCTTGGGCGGAGCCGGAGGAGGAGAGGGCGGAAGATTGGACACCCGCGCGGCCTCTTCCGCCGACAAAGTAGGCGCCTCCGTGTCTTGCGCAAGCGTCTTGCTCCGTTGTGGCAGCAGATCGGTGACCGATGAGAAGCCGCTGTCCCAGTCCCAATTGCTGAACATGACGCCGGTCGCGATCAACACCAGCACCAAGGTCAGTGCGACCGGCGGCGTAAACTGGTAGCGGCGCGCATACTCGACGAACCGTTCGGCCAAGCTGACTCCGGGGGGGGGATGGATGGCGTTGGCAGCGTCCTGCTCCAGGTCGATCAACTTCAACTCGTCCGGACGCGCGATCTCGTTGAACTCGGCCACGATCTCGTCTTCGTCCAAGCCCACATAGCGCGCGTACTGCCGTACGAACGACACGTTGAAGACGCCGCCTGGAAGCTGATCGAAATCCTCGCTCTCGATTGCCGAGAGCAGGCGCACGCTTACGCGGGTCCGCGCCGAGAGATCCTCGAGCGTAAAACCCTGCGTTTCGCGTTCAGATTTTAGACGTTCGCCCAGTCGACGCATAAGGCCAAGCCACTGCATTGTAAGGATATAATAATCTCTTGGGTTTCACAAGTAGCCGGGTAGTGGGGTCTTTGTGTGGTCATGCTGAAATCAGTTCCTCGAGTGACCACACGTGATCCGTGATCCCGGCTTCCATCGCAGGCGTGACCCTCAACGATCCGTGAACCCTGCACAGATTGTAGTGCGTTGTAGTGCGCGAAGTGCAGCGCCAACGCCGCCCGAAGATTCTCCCGTCTCTTGCTGAAAGCGTAGGTCATCCGCGTCAGTCGCTTGCACCACTGGCGGAGGGTGCCGTTCTGGCGCTCGACGTGCGACGTGCATGCTCGGGTCATGCTCGGATGGCCCATTATTGCCGCTGAGATCGTCCCACGTATCTTGGCGGGCCGGTATGACTCCCGACCGGACGGGAGCACCCCGTAGAGCTTTATCAGTTGCGCGTAGGCTACCCTGTCGTGCAGTCCGGCGTCGATCGCGCCACGATAGGCCGGGAAGGCGTCAGAGGTTACCTGGAAGTGGCCGACCGTCGCGTCCCTGAGCTTGGTGATAAAGTCCCAGGTCGTCTCGTTGGTTCGCCGGCCCAACTCCCAACACAAAATCAACTTCGATGTTCGCTCGATGGCGATGAACACGAACTGATCGCCGATGTCGTCGCGATGCTGCTCTTTGGGCCTCTTCCGGCGCTCTTTCTTCAGCACGTACGTCCACGCCTCATCAACCTGTACATCCTCAACGGGGACCGCGCGGATCTTACGCCTCAGCAGAGCTTCGCAGTTCTCGCCTGCCAGCTTCAAGATGCGGAGCACCGTCCGCTTCTCGACATCACACAGACGGGCCGTACCGCGCACGCTGTTTCCCTCCACGAGACAGTGAAGGATCATGCGGACCTTCTCATCAAGCAGTCGTACATCGCCCAGGGGCTTGTCCTGAGGCTCACTGTAGCGCTTGCCACACTGCTTACACAGGTAGCGCTGAACACGCTTCCGACCGTACCGACCGGCTTTGACGCAATCCACGGAACATGAATGACAGGAGATATAACCAAAAGTTGTGGATGAGGGCATAGGGAAGGGCGGCGTATCCTAGCGGTTGAATTAAGTGTTTGACCGCTTC
>JAKZVK010000721.1:0-2956 GCA_047516085.1 Bryobacterales bacterium | reverse complement strand
GAGCGCGCTTCCGCGGCGGGGCCGTCGGAAGCGCGCGGGGACTTCGATGCCTCAGGACTCGAAGCCTCAAACATGCGTGCCGCTACGGCTGAGGCGCCGGTTGCACAGGAGCCACGGGAGCAGGGGCTGCCGGGGCCGCTGCCTCCGCGGGAGCCGGCGGCGGCGCTAGCTTCTTTTTGATCTCGGCCTTCATGATCTCCGCCGCGTCCCGTCCACCTGCCATCTTCTGGCCGCCGCGCGCGATCGATTGGTCGAGCATGTTCAACGCCTCGTCATACTTCTCCTGCTGCTTGAGCGCCTCGGCAAGACGAAAGAACATGGTACCGGTCTGCTTGTCGGCCACCTGCAGCATCTTTCGGTATGAGTCCTCCGCCGTCGGGTAGTCTTGCCTCTTCGAGGCGATGATGCCCATCGACTCGTGCAACTGCGACATGAAACCCTTCTTCATCATCAGCCAGTCTTCGTCCGCCATCTCCGGATTGACCTTCGGGATGGCAGGGAGCAGGACCATGGCTCTCTTGGCGAGATCTTCGGCCTTGGCGAGCTTCTCTTCCTTATCGAGATCGTGCTCGCGGGTGCGAAGCGGAATGACGTAGGAGAGCGAGATTAGGGCACCTATGTTCTCGGGGTTCAACTCAAGCGTTTGCTCCCCGAAGATGAGCATGCTCTCGAAGTCATTCTTATTCTGGTAGGAGAGCATCAACAGGTACGAGGCGACCTCTTTGAACTCGGTGTCCGGATACTCGGCTATCAGCTTGTTGCAGCTCTCGATCCGCAAGTCGGTGTCCGGCGCCTGCTGGCACAGCAGCATCGCGTTCAACTCTTCTTGCGATTTGGCCTGTGGACCGGTGGGTGCGGCAGCCGGGTCCTGACCGAAGGCCGGCACGCTTAGGGTGAAGACCGTGACCAGGACGGCAAGAGTTTTGATCATGGCAATCTCCGTAGGCTTCCCCCGATGCGACGGGCGAAGCTCCAACTATTCTACCTACTCAGGGTTCCGGAGCACAGGTCCGTCGCCCTTGGACAACACAGAGACGGGGCAGCGCTACGCGCAGGGCTGGAGACCTTTCTCCAGATCGGGGATCGATGGGGCGAAGCTGCCACGGCGCTCCGGCGTTTCTCCCTCGTTAAATGCCGCTGATATAATCAGTTCCACGTGCAGTTCGAGTCCTCCGAAGCGCTGACCCGCGGTGGAACGCAAGAGCCAACAAATCTCACTGATCGCCTCCAGCGTGCTTCTGCTCGCGCTGGCGGTGCTCACCTTCTGGCAGACGTCGCTTGATTTCGGGGACTTCCGTCCGGGAAGCTCCACCGAAACCGTCGTCCTCTGGGGCGTCTCGACCCTCGTCGTTATCGGTGTGCTCGCGCTCGGCTTCATCGTCCTGAGAAGCCTGGCGAAGCTTTACATCGAGCGGCAACAGAACCGGCTGGGCGCGAAGATCAAGACCAAGCTGGTTGTCGGCGCACTGGCGTTGTCAATTCTGCCGATCGTTTGCTTCGTCGCTTTCTCGTTCAGCTTCTTGAACCGCACGCTCGACAAGTGGTTCACACAGCCGACGCGCGAAATCGTCGAGCAGGCCACGGCGCTCTCCGACGGACTGATCAGCAACAAGTCCGAAGCCGACGCCCGCCGCATTGCTTCACTACCGGAAGTAGCCTCGGCGCTCGAGACCGGCGAGGTCTCCGACGAGCTTCGCGCGCGTCTCGAAGGCCTGGCCGACGGCGAAACCGCGCACTACATCGCGTTGATCCCCACCGGCGAGCGCGAGCCGCTCGTGCAGTTTCACGTGGGCGACCGCTTCCGCGGACCGGCCGACTGGGGCCTCGACTACAACCCCGACGCCATGTACACCGAGGAGGTCACCTCCCGCATCCTTCCCGACCATGTGTACGCCGCCGCCGTCGTTCACAGCCAGTCCGGGGAGCCCGGCGAGTTGGGCCGCGTGATCCTCGCCTGGCAGTTTCCCAAGCAAGTGCTCGACCGCCTCGCCGTGATCGAAGACCAGAGCGCCGCCTACGCCGCGTTGCACAGCGAAGCCCGCCACTTCCGCTATTTCTACCTGGGCATGCTGTCGCTGATTGCGATCTTCGTGTTGTTCGTGGCCACGTGGCTGGCGCTGTTCCTCTCCAAGCAGATCGTGGGGCCGATCGAGGCGTTGGTCGAGGCCACCGGCGAGCTGTCGAGCGGCCATCTCGACCATCGCGTTCGCGCCCCCGCGAGCGACGAGCTGGGAGCGCTGGTCACCTCCTTCAATCGCATGACGCAGCAGCTCGAAACCAAGACGCAGGAGCTGAAGCACAGCAACCAGGACCTCGCCCAAGCCAACGTCGAGCTAGAAGCGCGGCGACAGTTCATCGACGCCATCCTCGGCAGCATCACGCCCGGCGTGATCTCCGTCTCGGCCGATGGCGAGATCCTCAAAGTGAACTCCTCGCTGGCAAAGATCTTTCCCCCGCCGGCGGCTTCCTCCCCGCGACACCTCAGCGATCTGTTCTCAGAGGATGACCGCTCGGACCTGTTCCGCATGATGCACCGCGCCCGCCGCACCGGCCTGGCAACGCGCGAGTTCGAGATCGAGAGCGAAGGCCAGATCGTACACCTGGGCGTAACCGTCTCGGCGCTGGAGCGCGAGGAGCCGGCCGCGTCGGAACCCGCCGGGTTCGTGATCGTGCTCGAAGACACCACCGAGCTGCTGCGGGCGCAGAAGTCCGCCGCCTGGAAGGAAGTGGCGCGCCGCGTGGCCCACGAGATCAAGAACCCGCTCACCCCCATCGCACTCTCGGCCGAACGCATGAGCCGGCTGCTCAAGCGGTATTCAACGGTCGAGGATACCCCCGAGCGCCGCAAGGTCCGCGAGCATTTCGAAAAGTGCACCGATACGATCATTCGCGAGGTCGAGACGCTGCGGACGCTCGTCGATGAGTTCGCGCGCTTGGCCCGCTTCCCGTCCGCCAA
>JAKZVK010000720.1:0-2538 GCA_047516085.1 Bryobacterales bacterium | reverse complement strand
AGGGGCGGGCAGGGAAGACACCGGTTCGCCGGGTGTCAAGCGTCGCGGAAAGACGCTCCGATGATAACTCAAACCGACGAGGGCAGGAAGTGGGAAGGCGCCGCGGCCTGATAAACCACCGGGTTGAGCAGCAGTCGGCATCCTAATCAGGCTTCACATCATGGCAGGATTTCTGGGGGCGAATCCGCGCGAACTTAAGAAACCGAGATGAAATGAGCAGAGTCGCGGTCTCGGGAGTGCGGTACGCTCCCGAGTGACGGGCTTCGCCCCGCCTCTTCCATGACGCGGGGCGAATCCCAAAATCTCTTCTTGTAACGAAAGGAACTACGAACTACGAAGAACCATAGCAAAGCCATCGAAGCTCTGTCACAATCGCAACACGAGATGATCGAACAAGGCATGAACGTCGTCGCCGGTCTGGACCTGGGTGACAAGTACTCCCACGTCTGCCTGCTCGATCTGGAAGGAAACATCGTGGAACGCGTGCGCGTGCGCACGACCGTCCAGGAGTTCGAGAAGTACTTCGGCGCCTGGGCGCCGATGCGGGTGGTGTTCGAAGCCGGCACCCACTCGCTGTGGGTCTACCGGCTGCTGGAACGCTTCGATCACGAAGCGCTGATGGCCGACACGCATCGGCTGGCGCTGATCACGCAATCGCTGTCGAAGGGCGATGAGCGCAGTACGTGTTGGGACACCACGGCACGGACTCGGAGCTGCGGCGCTGGGGCTTGCGATTGGCGGCGCGGGGCGGCAAGGCGGCGAAGCGCAAAGCGGTGGTGGCGGTGGCGTGTCGGGGTCGGGGTCGGCGTCCGAGCCGGCGGGATGAGTTGAGCGGCACGAGGGAAGCCGAAGCAGGTCAGTCGTACGAGTTCGCAAGGCGGAGGAAAGGAAGCCCCCAGCGAAGGGAACACGTCGGACACCGAGTTCGTGGCGACTGCGCGTTCCGGGCCGGCCGGCAACTGAGGCCGCAACTGAGACAGCAGCGCTGCCAAGACCGAACTTCAAACAGCACCGCGTCGCGGACGACGCCGAAGAGAGTGCGGATGGAAGCCTGGTCGGACGTGCCCCAGAAACTGAAGTTTCCCCGAGGCCCCTTGCCGCTTGACAAAGCGAATCTCCTCATGGAAGCCCGGAACGCAAGTGACGGGTCAATCCGCTCGGAACGGCGGGCAACCGCGGAACGTCGTCCGCGACTCGGTCGTGTTGGATGACACCGTTGCGGCGGGTCGAACGAACTGACTCACCAACACTGGCGCGGTGTACCCCGGGAAGCCGCTACCCTTTGGGTCGGACTTGGCACACGAAGTCATTCGGCTTCACGGCCAACAGCGAACAGTCGAGCTTGCTGATGACCTTCTCGGCGGTATTGCCGATCAGAAACCCGTCGAGGCCGGAGCGCGCGACGGTGCCCATCACGACCAGGTCCATCCGGCGGCGCTTGGCAAAGCGGGGTATGGCCTCACCGGGAGTGCCCTTGATGAAGTGGATTCGCTCGCGCTCGACAGACACGCCCGCCTGGGAAAGGAAGTTCTGGAGATCCTCACGCCTCTCGGCACGTTTGGAGGTGATGTACTCTTCCAACTCGCGGCGCTGCCCCCCGGAATGCCCGCGTAGGATCCTCTCCCCGAACACACTCCACACATGGATCAGGTGCAAATCGCCGCGGTCCCACTCGGCGAGCGCTCGCGCCACGTTGATCACCTTGTGGTTCATCGCCGCTTGCTGCGGGTCATCCCGCACGGGATCGATGCATGCCAGGATAGCCTTGTGGCGGCGCGCGCCCGTCGGCTTCACCAACTCGACCGGGCAGGGGCAGTTGCGCAACAGGTCCATGGCGGTCGAATCGACCAGATGCAGAATCCCACCCTGATGTGCCGTCTTCATCACGAGGTCATGGCGGTTGCGCAACACTTCGCGGATGATCTCGGCGAACGGCTTGCCGAAAAGCACCTCCGTCCCTACCTTCACTCCCTTCGTGCGAAGGGGAGCCACAAGCTTCTCGAGAACCGCCGCCTTGTGCTTGGCCAAGTTGCCAGGCAGCGCCCACGACGGCGGGTTCAAGCGTGCATGGAAGAGCGGCTCCTCCTCCACGACGTCCACCACCTTCAGGGCCGCCCCGGTCGCCTGGGCCATCCGCGCGGCGCGGGTCAGCGCGGGATGCTTGTCAAAGGCAGCATCAGCGAAGACAAGAATTCTCTTGAAGAGCTTCATCAGCGAGACCATCCTCCACTAGACAACGCGTTCCGTGTGGCAGTCGCGTCTCGGTTCGTAACGTCGGGCCGCTGTATGCCGCGGTTTTCGACAAAACGGCGTCTCGGCTTCGCGGAAACGCGACCGAAGGTTCGAGCTGCTCTACTACCGACTCTCGCGAATTATGCTGACAGGACCCATGTTCACATGTAGGGGCACGGCATGCTGTTCAGTTCCATGACATCGTTTCCAGTTGTACACGAGACATGGTTTCCACCCAGCCGTGGGCTAAGGCCGGACGAAGGAGTCCTCCCGATGCCCTTTCGGAAACTGGAAATGAAAGAATCT
>JAKZVK010000719.1:0-4258 GCA_047516085.1 Bryobacterales bacterium | reverse complement strand
CCGTCCTTGACGCCGCCCTGCGGGAGGCGGTGAGAAAGGCCGGAGCAAAGTCCGTCATTGAAGACATCGAGGTGGCCGCGTAGCCTCTCGATCAGACGATGCCTATCTCGCACTTTTCAACATTGGGCGGGACATCGCCCTTCGAGGTGCTGGAAATCCTCTCGTCGGCCGTGCATGATACCGTGGAGGTCGACCACGTATCGGACCATGCCAGGGGCAAGCGACGGTTCGCTCTCTAGATTGCAACGTTGAGCGCGAGTCTCATGCTGGGGACGCTGCTAGTCGCCCGCTTGGCCCGTCCCCATTGAAGCGGAGACCGCCCATAACATGAGGAGCGCACCATCGTGAGTGAGGAGACGATTGGTTTCATCGGCCTCGGCAATATCGGCAAGCCGATTGCCGACAACATCGCCCGCGCGGGATTCGATTTGGTGGTCTTCGACATTGCCGGGACGGCTGAACGGGCGCCGGACGGCGCGGCAGCGGCGGCCTCAGCGGGCGAGGTAGCGGCGCGCTCGAGCGCGGTCTTCTTGAGTCTGCCCAGCGTCGCGGCCGTCGATCAGGTGGTCGGGGAGATCGCCGACGCTGCGGTGGGCGAGGGCATAGTCGTGGTGAACACCTCGACGGTCGGGCCGAGCGTGGCGCTCGCAGCCCACGACCGGCTGCAGCAGAAGGGCATCGCCTATGTCGATGCGCCGGTATCGGGCGGAGTGTTTCGGGCCCGCGAAGGCAAGCTTTCCGTGATGTTTTCCGGTGAGGCGGCGCTGCTGACACGGCTGCGGCCGGTGCTCGATGCCTTCGGCACCAATATCTTCGACATCGGCGCCGGGCCGGGTCAGGGCCAGCGGATGAAGCTATTGAATAACTCGTTGGTCATCTCCGCTTTCGTATCCGTTAGCGAGGCGCTAGCTTATGGTGAGAAAGGTGGCCTCGACATGAAGACCATGCTGGACGTCGTCAACGTGTCGACGGGACAGAACTTCGTTACCGAGCAAGTCTTCCCGCGCTACGTTCTCACCGAGACCTACGCCTCGGCCGGCGCCGCGGCGATTATCCGCAAGGATCTATCGCTGTTCATCGAGGCGGCGGAAGCCGAAGGCCGCCAGCACGACATCGCCACCGCCGCGCTCAACTTTATCGAGGAGTTCGACGACGCAATGCCTGGTGTCGACCAGTTGCGGATGTACCCGTTCATACGCGACCGGCAATAGACGCGACTGCGATGCCGGCGCCGACGGCGATGTGTTCGAGAGACGAATTTGGAAAGCCGCGCCCATGACGGACCGACTTGGTGAACTGCTGGAAAGGCACGCCGTGCTCTACGCCATGATGTGCCGTGACCCCACGTCGACGGATATCGAGCTCATCGCGCAGGCGGGCTATCACATCGTCTGGCTCGACTTGGAGCACAGCCCGCAATCGACGACCGGGGCGCTCAGGCTTGGCCGAACGATCGCCCACCTCGGCATGGTGCCGATGGCGCGCATTCTCGAACTGAGCCGCACGCACGTGCAGCGCCTGCTGGACGGCGGCATGGGGATCGTGAGCCTGCCGGACATCCGCAGCGCCGACCAGGCGAAAGAACTGGTCAGGCTCGGCAAATATCCGCCGATGGGTCAGCGCGGCGTCTCTTCCAACTCCGCCGGCACCGGCTACACCCTAGGCGCCGATCCGGCGCAGACGTTGCGCGACGCCAACCGGGCAACGCACTTGATGACCATGTTCGAGAGCGATGAAAGCTTCGAGCAGCTGGACGCTATCCTCGGCGTGGACGGCATCGACCTGTTCACCATCGGGCCCGCGGACTGGTCGGTTGGACTGGGCCTGTTCGGCGAGGCGGCCAAGACCCATCTGGCGCCAAAGATCGAGCGAATATTAACCGCTGCCCGGGCGGCCGGTAAGGTGACCCTGATGGCTGCGTCGAACGCGGATGAAGCGCGCAGCTACCATGACCTCGGGGTCCGTATTTTCCTCGCCGGAATTGACGTCGCCATCAAACGCCGCGGCTTTTTCGACGCACTTGAGCCATTGAATGCAGCGCTCGCTGGGCGCTGACATCGAGGTCGCGCGCCGCCCTCGACTGACATACCGAATTTCGATGACCATCCCCGGTCATGTTTTTTTGAGCAAACGGAGCTCCAAGGCTTGCACGGCAACGACCTCTTTCAGATCACGGGCCTCACGGCGCAGCGCCTTGACCTCCCCCGTCGACGCCTCCCGCGCCGTGTCCCCGGCCAGACTTTTCTTGCCCGCCTCCTGGAACTCCTTCGACCAGCTGTAATAGAGGCTCTGGGCAATACCCTCGCGACGGCACAGCTCGGCGATGCTGTCCTCGCCACGCAGCCCGTCCAAGACGATGCGAATCTTCTCTTCCGAGGAAAACCGCCGACGTGTTGCGCGGCGAATGTCTCTGACCACTGACGCCGCCGGCGCCTTGGTCTTTCCGGATTTCTGTCTCATCTTCGCTCCTCGATGGCTACAATGAGCTAGAAATCCTCCCTTATTCAATAACCTCTAGCTGTCTCATAGGTGCTGACGGAGTACAGCGTGCCTACGCGGCGGCATTCCGTGATCTGGGCCTTACGGCGTGGCACCACCAGGCGAAGTGGAAGAACAACCGGATCGAAGGATCGCATGTGCGGATCCGACGACGAGAGCGGGCGACGCAAGGGTTTCGATCTCCCGGATCAGCCCAACGTTTCCTCTCGAGCCACGCAGCGGTTTACAATCACTTCACAACCCGCCGACATCTCATACCAGATCTCATATCAGCTGCTGAACACCGGTGCCGTCGTGAGCAAGCTTTCGTAACATGGCGGGCCGCCGCCCGCGCCACCGTCTGATGACACTATCGTGTTTGTGACAAGGCCCACAGCGACCTCGAGTTTGCCAGCAAGCCCCCGAATGGCTACACTGATAGCCAGAACCGGGGCTCATCCGGGGAATGTCGGTCTATAGTTGGCCCTGCTGCTCGGCGAACCGCTCCACCACCATAAATGGAGGCTTTCAATGCAAGCGGGCTACTTTATGATGCCCCTCCACCCACCGGGCTCGGACCTCACCAAGACGCTCGACGACGATCTTGAGCAGATCGTTGTCCTGGACGAGCTGGGCTACAAGGAAGCCTGGATCGGCGAGCACTTCACCTCGGTTTGGGAAAACATCCCGGCCCCCGATCTTTTCATCGCCAAGGCCCTGGCGATGACGAAGAACATCGTGCTGGCCACCGGGGTCAGCTGCATGCCCAACCACAATCCGTTCGTGATCGCCCACCGGATTGCCCAGCTCGACCACATGGCCCACGGTCGTTTTCACTGGGGCGTCGGATCGGGCGGCTTTCCGGGCGACTTCGAGGTCTTTGGATTCGACCCTGCGACGGGCGCGCATCGCGGCATGACCCGCGATGCAATCGATACGGTGCTTCAACTCTGGGAAGACCCGCGGCCCGGGCTATATGAGCATGAATTCTGGAAATTCAGCGTGCCGACGCCCGTCGAGGAAATCGGCCTGCGCTTCCATCTGACGCCCTACCAGAAGCCGCACCCGCCCATCGGCGTCGCCGGAGTCAACGCGAAGTCGGACACGCTTCTAATGGCCGGCGAGCGCGGCTGGCTCCCGCTCAGCATTAACTTCGTGCCGGCGCGGCTTCTGCGCACCCATTGGGAGGCGGTCGAGGAAGGCGCTGAAAAGACCGGGGCGAGCTGCGATCGATCCACCTGGCGCATCGCCCGCGAGATCTACGTCGCGGACACCACCGAGGAAGCCCGAGAGGAGGCGCTGAACGGCGTGCTGGCCCGTGACTACGAGCAATACTTCTATCCGCTCTTGGACCGAATCGGATTTCTGGATCTGCTCAAGATCGATCCGGCGATGGCAAACTCGGATCTCACCTCGGAATATTTGGTCGACAACATCTGGGTCGTCGGCAGTCCTGACGAAGTCGCCGAGAAGTTGAGTCGCCTCTACGACGACGTCGGTGGCTTCGGCGTCGTGCTGGCCATGGCCCATGAATGGGAGCCCAAGGAGAAGTGGCTGCAGTCGACGACCAAGCTCATCAATGAAGTCTTGCCACAGCTTCCGTAGCTAATACCAACGGGCATTAATCAGAACCCATGGGTCCATTTTCGGCGTCCGATCGACATGATCTTCCAGGGTTGATCGATGAGCCTGTTCCAGGCTTCGCAACACAGCGCGACGATATCGTCGTAGGTCTTGAATATCCTGTTGGAAAGCCAGTTATCGCGCATGAACTGCCATA
>JAKZVK010000718.1:0-2526 GCA_047516085.1 Bryobacterales bacterium | reverse complement strand
GAGCTTGCGGCGGCTGTCGGTCGTCGTTCGGGAGCGTGTCGTCCCTTTCTATGCGTTCTTCCCAGTCGTCGGGACGTTCGTCCCAATCGCGCGACTCCCAATAGGCGTCGTTGTTGGGGTTCAACTGGTCCGCATGGTTGTCGAGATCGCTTTGCCTGTCCATTGCCTGCCAAGATCGATGTGCAGGCGGCTTGCACGACAGGAACGCAAAGCGAGGATGTGACGCCCTCAACCACCCGCAGCAGTCGGTCTCGCGTGTGCGATTGGGCAGCATGGACGTTACGCCAGTTTGGAAGCGCCACACTAGTTGGCCACTTCCAAGATCGCTGTGCGGAACTGGGCGAAGCTGTTCGAATTGTTCTGGCGGGGATCGACCTGCTTCCCGATGCGGCTCGCCGCCGCGTGCTTGTCGAGTCCCTGTGCGAAGTACCCGGACCGTTGCACAATCCGCTGGAACGCCTCCCAAGTTCCGCCGTGAACTGCGTCGGGATTGCGGTACTTGGCGCGTTTCGGAACGGTTGCCGGCACGCGTGGATACACCCGACGTACTGCCGCCCAATCCCCGAAGTACCACGCCTCCAGTTCCTCCACCACGATGCGATTGACGACCTGCCAATGAGCGTCGCCTGCTTGTGATCGAGTGACCAAATTGGCAGTCTCAGCAGTGGTCTCGAGCCGTCTCTTCAACTCGTGACAGTTGTCATCGTTACGGTCGATGAGCCCGCAAGCGTCCAGTCCGCTAGGCGGCACCTTGAAGGCATAACCATGATCCTGTAGTCGGCAGGAATCCAAGCGGCGTACCCGCGCAGTCGGTTCTGAAGGTTCCGCAGGAGCTTCTGCTTACTCCCTGAACTGTGGACGATGAACGTCGAGCCACAAGGCAGCATGCGAGGCAATAGGCTCGTTAGGACAGCCTCCATGGAACGCTCCTCGGTGAGTATCTCCAGGTGGCGTGGCACCGATGCCTCAGGCTTCGACCGCAGGGGCCGTCGGTCTGCCGTGGTCTGTGAGTGGATCACCAACCATGAAGTGGTTTTCCATCCACAAGTCGCCGAGTTGAGCACCTTCGGCGACAAACTCCGGAACGCCTAGTAGTTCATTCACGCGCTTGACTCGCGTGTGACCGTCGTCGTCTCGCCACAGTATGCGTACCTCGTTTGGCCGTAGGGCATCCAAGAAAAAGGGCGAGTGTGTCGTTACGAGCAATTGGGTGTGCTCGCTCGCCTTTCTGCACTCTTCGGCGAGACCGAACAGCAGCCTCGGATGGAGGAAATTCTCGGGCTCTTCAATACCGATGAAAGTCGGTGGCTCGGGATCGTAGAGCAACACCAGATAGGCCAGCATCTTCAAAGTCCCGTCGGAAGCGAATCGAGCTAGTACGGGATGTTCGAAGGGGGCGTCCTTGATCTGCAGGAGCAGCCGACCGTGTTGCATTGTCTCGGTCAGCACGCGTTCGATACGCGGCACGCGAACTCGCAACGCTTCGAATATCTCCTCGAGGCGTTCCGGATGTTGCTCGGCGAGATACTGGATGACATTGGCTAGGTTGTCGCCTGTTCTGGCAAGGCGCTCGTGAGGGCCAGCCTCCGGCTGGCCGCGAGCGCCTTGGGCGGACAGATAGGAGACGTGCCAACCGAGGATGAAGCCCCGAAGCGCTGCTACGCGTGGGTGTTCCTGGAACTGTCCCAGCGCATTTACCGCGAGAAGATCCGGCGATTGAAGCGGAATCTCGATCCTCGTGTCTTCCGGATCCGGTGCCTCGCCGCTCGCTGCTTGACCTCGGCCTTCGTGGTACTCAAGGAAGCGAAATGGAGCCCCGTAGCTGCCGCGTTTCCAACTCAGCCACTCCTGGACCACGAGCGGCGAACCGTCTCGTTCGTCGAGCGCAAGATGGTATGTGATGAGGGGGGTTCCTGGCCGTTCTCGATACTTGATTTCAACGGTCACTGGCCCCTCGGTGTTACGGGCTTTGAGTTCTCGCGCGCGGCCGCGACGATCCCAAGCGCGGCGCAAGCCCGATTCAAAACACTCTGCCAGAAAGGCGAACACGTCGAATACGGTAGACTTCCCACTGCCGTTCGGGCCCAGCCCTCTCTGCCAACATGACTGAGACACCAGCGACCTTTGGAATTACTGCAGGGCGGTGGAGGTGAAGACCGATGCCCGCAGAGAGAGACTCGATGACATTGAATGAGGTTCCCGTTCCGGCCCTGGGGGTCGAGGAGCGTAGCGACGAGGCCCCAGGGCCGGGCGCACAAGACCGACCCCGGACCCGGAGGTCGTGGCCAAGCCGAAGCGACGCCAGTTCACCGCGGAGTATCGGCTGCGGATCCTCGAGGAGGCGGAGCGCTGCACGCGGCGTGGCGAGGTGGGTCGGCTGCTTCGCCGCGAGGGGTTGTACAGCTCGCATCTGACGGCTTGGCGCAAGGCGCGGCGCAAGGGCTCGCTGCGGGAGTTGGCCTCGAAGAAGCGCGGCGCGAAACCGGTCGAACGCAACCCGCTGGATGCGAAGGTGCGCGCGCTGGA
>JAKZVK010000717.1:0-2897 GCA_047516085.1 Bryobacterales bacterium | reverse complement strand
CCGGCCGCCGCCACGCAGAACGCCGAGGCGCTGACCCTGCAGATTGCCTTCAAGAAGACACCCGGCTCCGCGGACACGGAGGACCGCGCGCTGTTCGGTCACAA
This sequence comes from Bryobacterales bacterium, assembly GCA_047516085.1. Classification (GTDB taxonomy): domain Bacteria; phylum Acidobacteriota; class Terriglobia; order Bryobacterales; family UBA6623; genus JAKZVK01. The sequence goes on along the minus strand of JAKZVK010000717.1, from coordinate 2,793 downwards.
CTCGGGCGGCACCTACATTCGGTTCTTCACTGATACGATCATCGGCTTTTGGCTGAGTGCGAGCGTGAGTTCAACACTGGTACAAGGTCCGGGTGGGGGGATCGCCGATGATGGGCTGTGGAAGATGATGACCTTTCGGTGGCAGGGCGGGGTCGTTCAAGATCAGGTTCTGAACGAGGACACCCTCATCGCCTCCGACACCGCGACGCCAGCATCGGGCGTATTCGATAGCACGTATCGGGCGATCGGGCAGTACGCGAACGGGAAGTACTTCGACGGCGAGGTTGCGACGGCGCTGTACTATCGCCGCTGCTTGAAGGACGTGGAAGTGGCGCGGAACTATCGGGCGGTCAAGGCGGGTCTGGCGAGCCGGGGGATTGCGCTGCAGTAGCGGAACGCGGAAGTTGCCGGGAAGGAGTGAGTCGCGGGGGGGGGGTAGGTTGTCGACGGTTGCCGCCCTGCGATTCAGCGAGCGCCGTGCCCGGTCAGCACGACGGCCACGGTGCGACAAACGATCTGGATGTCGAGCAACAACGACATGCGGCTGACGTAGTCAAGGTCGTAAGCGAGCTTCTTCAAGGACGCCTGGTCGCTCGCACAGTAGCCTGCGTTGACTTGGGCCCAACCCGTGATGCCAGGCCGCACCCAATGGCGTAACGGATAATTGGGAGCGATGTCCGCCAGCCGCGCCGCGATGGGCACTTGTTCCGGGCGCGGTCCCACCAAGCTCATCTCGCCGCGCAGCACATTCCACAACTGGGGGAGTTCATCGATACGATACCGGCGGAGCACCTTGCCGACCCGCGTGACGCGGGGGTCGTCGACTTGCGTCCACCGCCCTTCGTCGGCTGATGGGGTCGACTCGACGTGCATCGAACGAAGCTTGAGCAGTTCGAAGGGGCATTCGCGAAAACCGAGGCGGCGCTGGCGATAAAGCACCGGGCCGGGTGAGTCGAGCTTGATTGAGATCGCTGCCAGCAGGAGCAACGGTGCCGCCAGGATCAGCGCTATCGCGGCGAGGAAGAAGTCCAGCGTGCGTTTGAGATGCCAAACGCAGGCCTTTCGCGTCTGCTCGCCGCCGGGCCGGCCCGGGAGGCTTTGCCTGTCGATGAGCTGCGTGCTCGCCAGAGGCCGGTTCGGCGGGCGCCCGGGCGTTAACGGAAACGCAGGTGAAGAGACGAACTCCTCTTGCAGGGTACTTTCCATGGAACCTCTCCGTCGGAAGCCGGCGCTTCCTTACTACGTGGTTGGGGAAGTGCGGGTGAGGGATCCGAAGCTCGGGTTGCCGCCGCGGCGCAGTAGATAGAAGTCCAGGACGCCACGAAGGAAGCCGTAGCCGAAACCGAAGTGGAACGCGCCAAAGATCAACGGTAGGACCGGCGCGAAGCCAAGCGCCTTGCGGGTGCGGCAGGCGGCCAGCGTAGCCATCCCGACTACCGCCCCATAGGCCACCAGTGCAGCCAGGAGCCACCCTCGGGCCGGCCCGGACCACGGCGAAGCTAGCGTCAAAACAACGAGAGCCGCGAGGAGGACGCCAGGCACGAGTTGCCTGAACGACGCGGGTCGCCGGTGTTTGTTGATGACTCGGGCCTTCCAATAACCGTACTGCACGTACTGCTTGAATAGACTCGCGATCGTGCCGCGCGGAGAATACCGCGACCGAATGTGCGGCGTCTGCCAAACCCGGCCTCCACCGCGACGGATGCGCAGGTTCAGTTCGTTGTCTTGGCTGCGCGGGAGCGACTCGTCGAACAGACCGTATTGCTCGAACGCTTCCTTGCGCCAACAGCCCAGGTACACCGTATCCACCGGCCCTTCATACGACTTGGCATGTGCCTTGCCACCTCCGGAAACGAGTAGCGAGTCGAACACCAGCGCAACGGCCCGCGAGACGTAGTTGTCACCCTCGGCGACCCAGGGCCCTCCGACGCTGTCCGCTCCCGACGCCTCGAGTGTGGTCACACACTGCGCTATGTAGTCCGGCGCGTAGCGAGTGTGAACGTCCATTCGCAAAATGACGGAGCCGGTAGCCGCTCGGATTGCACGGTTCAACCCGGTCGACACGATCTGTTCCGGGTTGTCTAGCACCTGCAACCTTGGGTGCTTGCGCCCGTACTCATTAAGGATGGCTCGCGTTCCGTCGCCGCTTCTTCCGTCGGCGACCAGTACTTCCAGCTCGAAATCCTGGTTTGCCGTTTGTTGAAAGAGTTGGCTAAGGAACCGGCGGATGTGAGCGACCTCGTCGCGGCAAGGGACGATGACCGAGACTCGAGGTCGAGCTCCCGTGGCTTCGCGATCAGAGTGCATACCGCAGCTCCATCGAGAAATGGTCGAACAACCAGCGAGCGACGAGGGAGTGGCCCGCAGTGTTCAGGTGCCCATCTAGGCGAAAGTATAGGTCGTCGCCGTTCTTGCGGTACTCCTCGACGAGCGCGTCTTGGGCTGAAATCCAAGGAAATCCCTGTTTGGCAGCGAACTCGCCCAGGGAGCGATCAACGTGATCGACATCCACGCCGTCGGGAGCAAGTCCGCTTGCCCCGGCGATCACCTGAAACTGCTGTGGGAGAGAGACCACCGCAAACGGGACGCCCGCTTGCTGACACAGGGAAGCGGCCGCTGCAAGAAGGCTTGCTGTCGTATCAAGCTGACGGCGGCTGTGGTCGGAGGGCGGAACGCTAAAGTACTCCCGGCGAGCGCTGATCGAGTACAGCGCTACGTAGGAAGGGTCGAAGGAGAGCAGGAGTCTCTTGCCCAAGGTTACGACATCGAAGTCGGAACGCTTGTCCCGGCGAG
>JAKZVK010000716.1:0-3330 GCA_047516085.1 Bryobacterales bacterium | reverse complement strand
CCGCCACCTGTCCGTCTCGAATTCGTTGTCAGACCGCCACTGGGAGCTGGACCAAGTCCTGGCAGTGGGAGACCCAACGGACATTGTTCAGTTCGGCACGGGCCACCATGTGGCCGCCGGCGAAGGTCGACGGCGTGTGGCCCTTCAACGACGCGTGGCTGCGTACCTCGTTGGAGGAGGCCAGACGCCAGGCGCCACGCAACGGTGCCTCAATCCTGGATTCAGCGAGAGAATTGGGAATTCGAGACGCACAGGCGTACGCCGATGGCGACCTTTCGGATTCGTCCTGGGCTGAGGAAGAGTGACCCGAATCCGAACAGCAGCCGGTCACTCGCTGTCAGGCGTGGCGCCCGCTGGCGAGGACGGCGCACGACGATCAGTTGCTGCTTGAGCAGAAGATGCTCCGCGATCACCGCGCGCACGCCACCGGGGCCACACAGTGTCGCAGTCATGACGGTCAGGTGAAGCAGGGTGAGCAGGAGGTCCTTCATGCGCGAGACAGCGTAGGCCAGACGTCAGGCGCCATGCAACGTTGCCTCAATCCTGGATTCAGCGAGAGAATTAGGAATTCGAGACGCACACCCTCGCTGACGAAAATATCGCCAGTGGGGCCAACGAAGACGTGCGTGGGCTGATTGAACGCGCCGGGGCCGTCGCCCGCAACACCAGCCTTCCCAAGGGTCACCAACAGCTTTCCTTCCGAGCTGAACTTGAAAACGTGGTGACTCTTATCACCTCTCACCGCCACGGCTGCTCGGTCCAAGCCGAACGGCGGGCGGTCCAACGCTGGGTCCGGCGAATAGATCCGCTAGATCCGCGCCGCGGTGTTTCTTGATGGCACCGTCAGGTTGCTGGCAGACACCTTAAATCTATACCCGGTATGTTGTGCTCAAGATCAGACGAGGTCTGATGCTTTGGGGCTGAGGCGATCGAGTTTTTGCCAACATGACAGTGCCCTTTGCCGTGCTCGACGGGCCCGGGTATATAAAAAGGTGCCGATCGGGGTGGCCAAAACGGAAATCAAGGATTAATATGCACGGAGTACACGTCATCGGGCACGGCGGGAGATGAGTGCATATAGAGTCTCCCATGGAGGTTACAGTGCGCATGTGCCACAAACGACTAGGGGTTGCCTGCATCGTCGCATCCGTGCTCGCGTTGGGGCTGGCGCAGACCAGCGCCGAGCAGCTTTCAACACGGCCCGCGGAAGAGTGGGTCAAGACACTCGATCGGCCTGAACGCCTCGCGGGCCTGAACATTGATGAGGTCATCGCCAGGCTTCGGCTCAAGCCCGGCGACGTCGTTGCGGATCTCGGGGCCGGCGCCGGTGCCTTCAGTGTCCCGTTCGGGAAGACGGTGTCTCCGGGCGGCAAGGTCTATGCCGTGGATATTGATGAAGGCTTTTTCGATTACATCAAAGGCAAGGCGATGGCGGACCAGGTAACCAACGTGCAAACCGTGCTGGGCGCATTCATGGATCCAAATCTGCCAGTCGAGGTCGACGTCGCATTTTTCCATGACGTCTTGCACCATATTGAAGATCGCGTCGGCTATTTGAAGAACCTCGCGCCCTATGTGAAGCCAACTGGCCGAGTGGCCATCATCGACTTCGATGGCGAACGGGGCCCGCACAGCGCCGCACCCGAACTGCAGTTCACGAAGGATCAACTGACGATGTGGATGGCGGCCGCCGGGTTCAGACCGGCCGAAGATCATTTCGATGTCTTCGAGGACAAGTTCTTCGCCGTGTATACGAGACAATAGGTCGACGTCCTGGAACAACGCGCGGTGCCGGTGATCGGCGTTGGTGCATGAGTCCTCGCGGCACTGTCAAGTTGAGGAGAAAGAGAGCGGGACCATCCCGTAGTGTCCCATTAATCAGCCGACCATCGAAGGCGAGGCGTTCTGCGCTATGCTGCCCGCCGTGATTGATGCGACGGCCGTGCGCTTTCTCTTCTTCACCCTCGCCGCGTGGCTCCACCAACGCGACGCGGACGCGATCGCCTATCTGCTCGAAGAGAACCGCACCCTCCGCGCTCAACTCGGGCACCGCCCGCTACTCCTCAACAATGACCAACGACGTCGGCTCGCCGTGCTGGGCCACCGGCTGGGACGGACTCGCCGGCGCAGCCTGGCGAGCCTCGTCACGCCCGGCACGCTTCTCCGCTGGCATCGCCAGTTGGTGGCCCGGAAATGGACCTATCCGAGGCACTCGCGCGAACGGGCCCGCGTGCTCCAGGAGATCCAGCGGCTTGTGGTGCGCATGGCCAACGATAATCCGACATGGGGCTACACACGGATTCTAGGCGCCCTGAAAGTCGTCGGGCACCGCGTGGGCCGATCGACAATCGCTCGCATATTGAGGGCGCACGGCCTGGCCCCGGTCCCCGAGCGCCCGACCTCCTGGCAGACGTTTCTGCGAGCGCACGGGGGCGCGATTGCCGGAGCCGACTTCTTCACAACCGAAGTGTGGACCGTGCGGGGACTGGTGACCTACTACACGCTCTTCGTCATCGACTTGGCGTCACGCCGAGTGCAGATCCTCGGCTCCACGCGGCATCCCGATGCCCTATTCATGCGCCAGATCACGCTCGCACTGGTCTTCGCTGACGACGGCGCGCTCGCCCGCCCACCGGGTCCTCATCTGCGATCGGGATGCCAAGTGGAGTCGGGCTGTCCGAGACCAACTCACGGACGCTGGGCTGCGGGTCGTCCAGACGCCGTATCGCGCCCCGAATGCCAACGCACACGCCGAGCGCTTCGTCCGCTCCATCAAAGAGGAATGTTTGCATCGCATCGTGCCGCTCGGGGAACGCCACTTTCGACACACCGTCTCCGAATTCGTGACGCACTACCATCGCGAACGGCCACACCAAGGACGCGGCAACACGCTCCTCGAATCGCGGCAGCCCCGCCAACCTCGTGGTCGGATCACGCGACACCCGCGGCTCGGCGGGCTGCTCAACTTCTACGCGCGAGCGGCCTGAGGCGCGCGAAGTCGCTCGGTCGAATATTGGGACACTACGGGGTTCCGCTTGGGAGGAGAGCGGTCTCGTGTTCACATCGGCGATTGGAACGGCGCTCGACCCGCGGAACGTGTCCCGTGAGTTTCACGTCTTGCTAGAAGCGGCTGGCTTGCCGTCTATCCGTTTTCACGATTTGCGGCACACGGCTGCGACCTTGTTGCTCGCGCAAGGCGTTGACCCTCGGACGATCATGGAGACGCTCGGGCACTCGCAGATTAGCTTGACCCTTAACACGTACAGCCATGTCCTGCCGACGCTCCAAGTGGACGCAGCGGCGAAACTCGACGCGATTCTCAGCAGTCAG
>JAKZVK010000715.1:0-3950 GCA_047516085.1 Bryobacterales bacterium | reverse complement strand
CCCAGCGTGATGGTGCGGTCACCCGCGTAGAAAGCCGCTTTCATCGTTTTTTGCCTGCCCCGACATCTTACTGGAACCGGGGTCAGCGTGTTGAAGCCCAGCCTGAAGCCGAACTTGAAGCGCGGCAGGCCGCCGCCCGTCTACAGCTTGTGGCCGCAGAACTTGCAGTGGGTCGCGTCGTGGTCGTGACCCTCGGCCGAGCACGACGGGCACGCCTGGGTGCTGACCTTCTTCGGGACGCGCACCAACTCCGCCGACACGATGCCCGTCGGCACGGCGATGATCCCGTAGCCCAGGATCAGCAGCAGCGCCGACAGCATCTGCCCAAATACGGTCGTCGGCGTGATGTCGCCATAGCCCACCGTCGTCATGGTGACGATCGCCCAATACATGCTGGTAGGGATGCTGGTGAAGCCGATCTCCTCGCCTTCGATCACGTACATCAACGCGCCCATGATCAAGACGATGGTCAGCACGGTCCCGAGGAAGACCGTGATCTTCGCCCGGCTGGCTCGCAGGGCGCGCAGAAACTCATCGGCCTCGCCGAGGTATTGCGCCAGCTTCAACACGCGGAAGACCCGCAGCAGCCGCAACGCGCGGATCACCAGCAGCGACTGCGTACCTGCGACGACCAAGCTGAGATAGGTAGGAATGATGGCCACCAAATCGACTAGCCCGAAAAAGCTAAACGCGTACTGAAGCGGCCGGCGGACGCTGAACAGTCGCAGCACGTACTCGATCGTGAACACTATCGTGAACACCCACTCCACCACGCACAGCCGGTCGCCGTACGCTTCGCTCACCCACGACACGCTGTCGAGCATGACGGCGAGAACACTGAGCAGAATAAGTGCCAGCAGACTCACGTCGAACGCTTTGCCGGCCGGAGTGTCGGCTTCGAAGATCACTTCGTGCAGCCGGCCGCGCAAGCCGGGCGAGGTCGCGGGTCTTTCTTCAGTCGTCATGTTGCCAGTGTACGAATTCGGCGGTGGTTGGAAGGATGCTTTGTTATCATGAGCGGCACATCCCAGCGGTATAAGGGGGAGCCGATCACTGTGTCGCGACGTTTGATTCCCAGCTTTCTGTTGATCGCCTTCTTCGCCGCCAGCCTTTATGGGCCGGACCTCGATGCGGCCGACCCGGCCGACAACTGGCCCAACTGGCGCGGGCCGCATCTGAACGGCTCGAGCACGACCGCGCGCAACCTGCCCGTGCGTTGGAGCGAGACCGAAAACGTCGTCTGGCGCACGCAACTGCCCAGTTGGGCCGCGGCCACGCCCGTCATCTGGGAGGACACGGTTTTCGTGACCTCCGCAGAGGAAGGCTTCACGCCGTCGAAGGGCTCGCCCGGCCTTGTCGACCGCGCGATCAACAGCATCAAGACCGCGTTCAACACGTCCGACCGCTTGCTGCTGCTGGCGCTCGACCGCAAAGACGGCTCGGTGCGCTGGCAGGCGGTCATCGGCGAAGGCAACAAGATCCTCAACAAGCAGAACATGGCCTCGCCGACGCCGGTCACCGACGGACGGCACGTCTGGGTTCTCACCGGCACCGGCACTCTCAGTCGCCTCGACTTCGGCGGCAAACTGCTATGGCAGCGCAACCTGCAGGAAGACTACGGCACGTTCGGGCTGATGTTCGGCTACGCCTCATCCCCGGTGCTCGACGGCGGACGCCTCTATGTGCAGGTGCTGCACGGCATGGAGACCGACGATCCGTCGTACCTGCTGGGCGTCGACGCCGCCACGGGAAAGACCCTGTGGCATGTCGAGCGGCCGACCGACGCGATCAACGAATCACCCGACTCCTATTCGACGCCGATGCTGGCGACGGTCGAAGGCAAGACGCAGATCATCGTCGCGGGCGGCGACTACCTCACCGGACACGATCGCGAAACCGGCCGCGAGCTGTGGCGGGCCGGCGGGCTCAATCCGGAAAAGGCGCGCAACTACCGCACGATTGCATCGTCACTCGTGGTCGGGGATATCGTTTTCACGCCCAGCCGCCGCAAGCCCTTCATCGCTTTTCGCGCGGGCGGGAGCGGCGACGTGTCGAAGTCGAACCGCTTGTGGTCGACCGATCACGGCCCCGACGTGCCCACGCCGACGAGCGATGGGAAGCGGCTGTTCCTACTTGGCGACAAGGGCATCGCGATCTGCTTCAAGGTCGAGGACGGGACTGAGATCTGGGGCCGCAACCGCCTGGAGCCGGGCACCTACAGCGCCTCTCCGTTGCTGGCCGACGGCAAGCTCTACGCCATCAACGAAGACGGCGCCACAACGGTGATCGAGGCCGGCGACGAGTTCAAGATCCTCAGCGTCAACAAGCTCAACGACTACACGCTGGCGTCCCCGGCGGCCGCGGGCGAGCAGATCTTCATCCGCACCTCGAGCTATCTCTACTGCCTCGGCAAGAAACCCCGCGTAGCGGACTGAGTGGAGATGCGCATGGCAGGCCTGCCTTCTCTAGGCCGCCGGCCGCGGCTTGTAGCGCTCGACCTTGATCTGACCCTGGCGCGTGCGTGCCTGGGCGACGTCGTAGGCGGCCTGCATGCGTATCCAGATGTCCGGCGTTGGGCCGAAGGCCTTGGAAAGACGAATGGCCATATCCGGTGAGACGCCCGATTTGCCGTTGATCAGACGCGAGAGAGCCTGGCGGCTGACTCCCAGCACTTTCGCGCCTTCGGTGACCGACAGGCCGAGCGGCTCCAGGCAGTTGATGCGCACCGAGAGGCCGGGATGCGGTGGGTTTTTCATCGGCATGGCGGGTTGTCCCTTCGTCTAATGGTAATCGAGAAGTTTGAATGATTCACGAGGAGAGTCAGATCGGGCGTGGCGCGCACCTCTGGCGGGCAGGACCGGCGTCCGCGCCGGTCTCCTCCCGTGCCTGGGGACTGCGAAACACCGCCCTAATCCATCAACTGCCGGAACACTGAGTACCCCATCATCACCGCCATCAGCGCCGACGTAACCCACAGTGCCAGCGTCAGCCACGCCTTCGGCACGATCGCCCTCGGCAGGTGTCGGTAACGCAAATAGACGGTCGAGAACCCCAAGATCGGCAGCATCATGGCCTCGACCGCGCCGGCCATCTTGATCATCATCACCGGCTCCTGGAAGAGCATGTAGTAGAGCGAAGGCACGATCAGTAGCACCACCACAAACCACCGCGTGTAGCGCACCCGCAGCCGGTAGTTTTGCTTGTCGTAGGCGCCAAGGATGCCGAGCCAGTCGGCCAGCATGCGGCTGCGCGCCGCCGTGCCCGCGAAGACCGTCGAGTAGAGCACCGCCGCCGCTCCGGCCAGAAATAGATATCGCGACCAGCCGCCGAGCGTCTGCGTGTACATATTCGAGAGGGTCTCGATCATTTCCGTACCACGCGGCGCCACACCCATGCCGTGCAGCACGCCCGCGCCGAGCAGGTAGAACGCGATCGTGGCGAAGGTGTAGATCACCATCGAGTTGACGACGTCCACGCCCATGACGCGAATCCAGCCGCGCGCGCGCCGTTGCCAGGCCGGCGTGCCGTCGCGTGGCCCGGTGAAGCGGGCGTATCCCTTTTCGAGACACCAGTAGGGATAGATGCCCAGCTCGCTCGCGCCCACGCCGGTCAATCCCATCACCGCGACTGCCGAGAAGAACCCACCCTGCGGCGCCTGGAAGGAAAGCCCTTCGAGGACGGCGGCCCACGAGAAATACTCCGGGTTCCCGAGCAGCACGAAGGCCGCGCCGACCGTCATCAGCGTGAACCCCGCCACCATGGCCATCGCAACCTTCTCGATCATCCCGTAGCGCCCGATGGACAGCAGCGCGACGGTCCCCAGGTTGACGATCCAGACCCAGGCGATGATCGGCACTGCGGGAACCATTTGGTGGAGCACTTCGGCGATGCCGCCGAGCATGCCGCCGACGGCAACGAGAGCCATGGCGAGCGAAAGGAACCACGCCCAG